>CAIKFU010000044.1 GCA_903826775.1 uncultured beta proteobacterium
GATTTCCGTTTTTGCATACTTTCATCTGGGACTTGGAAAAAAAAGCTGGTCCACTTCCAGTTAGATTTACTATATTGTTATCAATAGCGACCATAACGACCCCTTTAAATTCATAAAATTTTGTTTTTATTTTCCAGTCTTTGTTAAATTGATAATGGTGTGTTGAACCAATACATTTTAGATAAATGGGCTTCTCTTCAAATCTGGAGCAGGCAGATAGTAATAATAAAGCGGCAAACAAGTTGATAAATTTCATTTTGAATTAATATTTCCAGTTAAGAATATTCAACGCTGTTATTAATTACGTTTCTAGCTATTGCAATTATCCAGTTGGCACAACTTGAAAGACTTTACATAGACCAAACCCACTGAATAATTTAATACAAATTAATTAAGAACCTTATAACCACGCCCAGAAAGACAGCGTTTAACTACTGATTCTTGAGATTGATTGCCAGAATAAGCTCCGCCGGCCCCTCCAACAACCGCTCCTGCACCGGCTGCCTGTGCTATACCCGAAACGTTGCCGCCTGTTACGAGCCCTAATAACCCTCCAACAACCGCTCCCAAACCCACACCCTTGGCGGCATTCTCTCCCATTCCCGATTGTTGTTGCGCTATAGTTTGACACTCCTGCAAATCCTTATCGTAAGCCTCCTGAGAAACGCCTTTCATATCAATGATAGGCTTAACATTTGTACCGGCACAACCAACTGCAATACAGCTTACTAAAAAGATAACAAGGAGAAATTTAATCATTTGATTAATCCTAAACATTGATTTTTGAGGTCGTTATATTTTATCGAATAACAAAATGTTCTCTGTCCATGAACCTGTGCAAGACAAAAATTTTTATCATCATTTTCTTTAATTGAGTAACAAAAGGATGGCTGCTTATGCCCCAATGCGAGGCATAAATTCTTGCGATCTTGATTTTGAATCAAATAACAACTTGATATATCTGCAAAAACGAAATCAGACGTTGAAATAATCATTAATAGTAAAAAAAATTTCATGTGTAATTTATGAGTCAATCAATAAACAAAAACTCCAAAAAAAGCTTTAAAGGCTATAACAAAAATACCTCACGAATGGGTAGTTCGTGAGTCTTTGCATTTCAAGTGAATTCTTTGTCAAACTAATATCCACATGAATATATGTAAGTTATTGGATACCTATCATTGACTGTTTTTCGACTCTCAATAATTGAAGCCGAGTGTTTTCCCCTTTTCTTACATTCGTCCAATGCAATCTCTTGAGCCTCCACTTCTTTAGCGGACTTAGTTGCATGAACACCAACTAATCCATCCGATTGCTCATACACACCAAAATCACTTCTTGGAGTGGAGCACGCCGAAAGAAAAAACAACCCAAAGAATAAATATATAAGTCTAAGAATGTTAACCCTCGTCATTTCAAGTAAAAATATAAAAAATTTATAGACCATCTATGGCAGTGTATGCCAAAACCCCGTTAGAAGGATAATAAAAAATAAAGAGTACCGATAAGCTCTCATTCACAATCTAAGGTTTATTGGTTTTGAGCAACCTAGCCTTCATCTGGAGATTTACCCACCCATCCACCCAACAGCATACGTGACCATAGCCATTTACGACTACTAAATTAGCATCTCCATTTTTTGGGATTTTTCCAAAATAACTTTTTGCAACATCCACACCAACCACTTCATCTTTATCTCCAACATAATGTACTTGCGGAATAGAGCTAAGCTGTCCAATAAAATCAACTGGGTTCAGTGAGCCTGTCAAAGGGATCATTTGATGTGATTTTACCCATGCATCTAAATCAAGAACTCCGGCAACGGTAATGATTTCATTGATGTCGTTTCTTTTGGCGGCAACCAATAAAGCTACACTTCCACCGCCTGAATAACCTACTAACACCAATCGATTTGCCTTATATTTCTCCTTAAGAGAGTCTAATGCTACATTGGTTGCATCAATTACCTCTTGTGAATAACGGCGATTCGTCCAGTAGGTTTCATTGCAATTTGAAGGCTTCTTGGTATCAATGTATTGGCAAGGTCTAGCCAGATATACCACCGGAGAATTATGAATATCGCGCATTGCTAAATAAAAGGCAATGGGATTCATTGGAGTTGGATTATCAGATGGAACCTGACTGTTTATCCAGGAATATCCGTCACCCTCGATATAGACCCTAACTATTGACGACCCTTTATCATACTTCCCGTCTTGAGAACTGCCATAGGCATGCAAATCAAAAAATTTAGTATTAATAGTAAAAGAATGCCAGCCTACTGATTTAGCTAATTCATCAGCCCGAGTAATGCGCTCGTCAACACTCATCTGAGTACAGCCACTTAACATTAAAGATAATAGGATGGCAAAGGCCCGCATTATATTAATATCAAGTGGCACAGGTAGATTTCAGAAAGAAGCCAAGAAATAGTACTAAAAACATAATCAAAGCCATACAACCGCATAAAAATCCAATAAGAAGCAATTAATGTTTAAACTCATTTAATCTGTTGAATTTTAAGAAACTCAGATAGATTGAAGCAACTTCATTAGGCTTTTCTAACATTAATAGATGAGAAGATTTTGAGATCCTCCACAACTGATTATTAGGAAATTTTCGCTGAAGCTCAGAAACACCCTCTATATTGAAAATACCGTCCTCGCTGCCCCAGAGAATAAGGGTTGGTGCATTTAATGCTTTGCCAACTTCAATTACCCTCAAATATAGATTTACGATATCCCATACTTGCTGATAATGCCTATTCGATTCCACATATGAATTGATTAAGTCATTTTTAGAAGATTCAGGGATATCCGGAGGACGATAAAAAAGTAATTTCATCTCCAAATCAAGCTGATGTGTATTTATCGGTATAAAAGGGTTAATTCCACTATATATAGACTCCCTTACCTGAGGACTCCAATTAATTACCCCCAATGGTGCTCCAATAAATGCAATAGAACCAATCTGCGCAGGGTATTTTCTAGCATATAGCACAGCAATGGCGCCGCCCATAGAACTACCGGCAATATTGAATTTTTTTAAGCCTAGGTATTTAGTAAATTCAAAAATAAGTTCAGCTTGACTTTCAAGCCTGTAATCCGGTAATGAAAAATTTAGGCTTTTCCCATACCCAGGTAAATCAGGCGAAATAACCCTATATCCAGATACAGCAAGTTCGCAAGCCAATGCGTCCCATTGCTCCTTCTGTGCAAATAAACCATGCAGCAACAGAATCGCATTCCCTTTGCCTGTAATCTTATATTCTATTGACCCATTTCCAATCGGCGCTAATTTAGATTCAAATTGACATCGGGAATCAACATTTACATTTTCAGCATGACATAAGCCAATAGAAATAAAAGTTAGAAATAAAAGTTTAATCAGCGCATGATTGTATTTCATGTTAATACTCAATTTGTGTAGTCAAGAACTTCATAATATCCGTTGCTGGCTATAATTCCTATAGAGGATTTCATGTCGCAAATGTTACCGTTATTAAGATATTCCCATAAATATAACAAAGTCACTCATTTCTGAATCCAACGATAATGAATGCAACACTTTTATTACTAAAATTACAATGGTTAAGTACTGCTATGTCAATTTTTCAGAAATTTTTCATCTCGATAGCTTAATATGTTGAGCGCAACAATAGTGAAATAACAATGGAAGATTGTCAGGTAAACCGAATAAATAAATAATGAGACAAAATCCACCAACCTTTGATCTTAACGCGATGTTGCATCACGCAATCTCTCTTCATCAATCTGGGAATATAAACCAAGCAATTGAAATATATTCCCGCTTATTAAAAAATGATTCAAAAAATGCAAATTTATTGTTCCTTCTTGGAAGCGGAGAAATCCAAATGGGAAGAACTTCGGTAGGACTGGATCTACTGAATCGGTCATTAATAATCGAGCCAAATAACTCAGATGCGCATTACAACATAGGTCATGCACTTCAATGTTTAAATCGATTTGACGAAGCCATAAAAAATTATTCTAAAGCTTTAAAAATTAACCCTCAAAATATTGAGGCATACCTTAATAAAGGAATCGCATTACTAGAACTTAATCAACCACAAGAAGCATTTCATACTCTAGAAAAAGCAGTTCATATATTCCCGGATTATTACCCCGCATATAACAGCATGGGAAATGCATTACGTGCTCTACAAAAACTTGATGAGTCATTAAAATTTTTCGAAAAAGCAATATCCATAAAATCAAATTACTACGAAGCGTATAGCAATAAAGCGGCTGCATTACTAGATCTAAAACAATTTGAACATGCACTTGAATGCTGTGAAACAGCAATTATGATCAAAGCAAATTATCCTCAAGCATGGTCAAATAAAGGAAGTGCCTATAAAGAATTGGGGCGTTATCAAGATGCCTTATCCGCATACCAAACTGCGCTCAGTTTCGACTCAAAACTTCAAGAATCATGGATTAATTTAGGATCCACTCTTAGAGAGCTCAAACTTTATGATCAAGCATTAGCAGCTTATTTAAAAGTATTTGAAATTAAAAGTGATCATAATTTTCTTATTGGAACAATACTCCACCTTAAGATGATGCTTTGCGACTGGTCCGGGTTATATGAACTTCATAATATAGTTCAGCATAAACTTAGAAATATGAACCCAGTGGCTGAACCATTTGGCTTTCAGGGCATTTCAGACTCAGAGTCTGACCTTATGGCTTGCGCAAAACTATTCGCCAATCACTCATTTCCAGAGAGAGCGCCCCCATTCAAATTTGATAAACACCTTAATAACAAGAAAATTCGGATCGGGTACCTTTGTGGAGAGCTAAGGAATCAAGCAACTTCAATTCTAATTACGGAATTATTTGAATTACACAATAAAGATCAATTTGAAATTTATGCATTTGATAATGGCTGGGATGATGGCAGCGAAATTCGCAAAAGAATAAATGTTGCCTTCGATAAAATAATTAACATTACACGTTTTTCTGATCTTGAAGCTGCAAAAGTTATTCATGGGCTAGGAATTGAAATACTTATTAACTTAAATGGTTATTTTGGAAAAAATCGTCAAGGTATTTTTAGTTATCGACCAAGCCCTATACAAGTGAATTACCTTGGTTTTCCGGGTACGCTTGGAGCAAAATATATTGATTATCTGATCGCTGACAAAATTACCATTCCAGAATCAAGCAAAATAAACTACTGTGAAAAAATTGTCTACTTACCAGACTCCTACCAAGTAAACGATAGTAAACGCAAAATCTCTGAAAAAGAATTTAGTCGTTTTGAATTGGGGTTGCCTGATAGCGGGTTTATTTTTTGCTGCTTCAACAATAGCTATAAAATTACTCCAAACACGTTTGATTCTTGGATGAAAATATTAATGCAGGTTGAGAACAGTGTTTTATGGCTCTTGGAAGATAATGAAACAGCCACTAAAAATATACTTAAAGAAGCTTTAAAACGAGGCATTTCTACTAATCGCTTAATATTTGCGAAACGAATTGACCTTCCTGATCACTTAGCTCGTCATCGAGTTGCTAACTTATTTATTGACACCCTTCCATACAATGCCCACACCACAGCTAGTGACGCTCTTTGGGCAGGGTTGCCTGTGTTAACTTGCATGGGTAATACATTCCCCGGAAGGGTTGCAGCGAGTTTGCTTAACGCAATTGGTCTACCTGAATTAATTACTTATTCTCAAACTGACTATGAAAATTTAGCTATTGAACTAGCAACTAATTCAGAAAAATTAAACCAGATTAAGAATAAATTATCAGTAAATAGATTAAAATCGGCATTATTTAATTGCTCACGATTTACTAAAAATATTGAACATGCTTATAAGACAATGCATGAGCTGAATAAAAATAATCTGCCTCCAAAAGATTTTTCTGTAAACGATTTAAATTTTTAAAGAATTTATAAAAAAATTAGACTAGGCTGTTCACGAATCACAGGAATCTCTCCCCAGAAAGCATTCCCCTCCTCGGTTCAGTTTGGCATCAAACTTTTAGATGTCCGATCATTTCTAAGGCGGTTACAGCTATTTCCTTGATTTAGAACAACCATCATGTATGCGAGTCAAAATTTATCTAACTTTTATCAAGTAGAGGAGGTACCCTTATAAAGAACGTTCATTTTTAATAAAGGTGTTATGAATAAGCTTCTTGCGCACCCCTTCATTGTTCTAATTTCCACTTTACTTATTTCATATAGTAATGTTAGTGGCGCTACAGGATTGGCATCTGCTGCCCCCCTGAACGGCAACAACCTTAACCTCATCTTCGTCGTCAGTTCCGATTTGGTTAACCATTCGCCTGGAGATATTCAACTTGACACGGCCAACCTCACCAGTCAGGGCTTGCAAAGATCACTACTTTTGGCTACTTACCTGCAACAGCAAGTATTGGGCATGAAAAATGTCACTCGCATCTACGCGCTCACACCGATGACGCATTTGCAGACCAAAGACCAGTATCCCGACATGTCATCACTTGGGAACATCCAGCAATTCGCGTTACTCAACCAGAACATCCTACCCGTTAGTGCAACGCAAAACTTTACCGCCAATAGTTTTCCGATCAATGTAGCCTATGCTCCTGGGTCTGTCCCTACCGGAATCATTCCAGCAGTCCCTTATCCGACTTCATACTGCCCTAATTGCGCTGGACTGGATTTTAATAACACCGGGGGCAACAACGATGCCTTGGTATCTGGCATCATCAATCAGAACACCTCTGGGTTTTACGTCTTTTCAGCGCCCTGGCAGACCATCAAGGGCCTGCTGACATACATTAACAGCCATTACGGATATCAGCTGAATCTTCCGTCGGACTATCTAGGTCCAAACTCCATTTTCGCAATATCGCGATCGCCCTCTGGTAACACCAGTTTCGTGACCTACAACAGCAATCTGAATCCACTATCCACTTACCCGGTACTGCCCTCGCCAGTGCCAAGCAGATCATGCCCTAATACCCAGCAAGTTTTTGTCAACGCCACAACTACAGGCCTGAGCGGAGTGACAAAACCAACGAACATCAACATAAACCAAACGGTCTACATTGTCCGGCACGCAGAAGCACATCCAGATCCGAACAGCGCTTTTGAAGACGGCAACTATGTCGGCGCGGGTCAATGGCGCGCGCTTTCCCTTCCCAACGCCCTGCGCAATAAAATTACTCCCGACAAGGTTTTCTCCAGCGACCCCGCGCTGTGGTTCAGCACTGGGGCTATTGATGTTGCGTACGTCAGACCCTCATTAACGCTACTACCCTATGCCATTGCTAATAATTTGCCCTATTCTCTAGTCTCGAGTATCGATATAGGGATCAATCCAACCGATACCACGATAGCCAAAGCCACGAGTGATTTTTTCTTTACCGGCGGAAAGCTTTCCAATCAAACCATCCTTGTAGCATGGGAATCGGGACATATACGGCCGATCATTAATGCGCTATTGGCTAGCTATGCTGGTAATCCTATCCCACAACTACCGACGGATAAAACGAGTACGTTGCCTGCGGGTGGTTGGCCGAGCACGGACTACGACACCATCTGGACCATAAAGTTGGATGCACAGGGCAACCTAACAGTGGATAACGCACTGTGCGAAGGCATAGACTCCAGTCGACTGCCAAAACGAGCGCCGCAATTTTAACCAGAAGACACATCATGCGCATATCGATCGGGGGGTTAAGAATCTGTTTTTCCTTGCTGATGGCAATACTTCTCTTTGGCCTTTCTGGCTGTGGCACGATTGCCCCTAGTACGCGCGGAAATCTGATTGGTACGCCGCAGACAAAATCGTTGAAACGCGCAGTGCAAGTTGATGCAACCCTTGCCACGTTGCCCGCTTTACGTTCCTTTACCGGTACAGCCCAATGCGATGTCACGGTGACGCAAATCAACTACCAAACCCCCGGAGTGCGACCCGGGGAAATGAGCAATGCATCTGCTGCATTGCTAGTACCGAGCGGAGCCAACTGCCCACCCGAACCACATCCGTTAATTGCTTATGCGCGAGGTACCGCTATAGACAAGGCTCACACCAATACGGATATCAATCTCTCTGAAACCAAAGTCCTGATGGTTCTCTTTGCAGCGCAAGGCTACGCAGTAGTGGCGACCGACTACTTGGGTTACGCGCTGTCTACTTATCCATATCACCCATATATACATGCCGACACAGAAGCTAGTGCAATCATTGACTCGATTCGGGCGGCGCGCAACGCGGCACCATCGCTTGGCCTTACGCTTAATAACAAAGTCATGCTCAACGGTTTTTCACAAGGCGGCCACGCAGCCCTGGCTGCGCAACGCGCAATCGAACAGGAAAACAGCGGGGAATTCAATGTAGTTGCAGCGGTTCACATGGCAGGCTCTTACGCGGTCTCCCAGATGCTGATCGACGGTGTCAGCAAGCCGATCGGAGGCGTGCAACTTTTTGTGCCGTTCCAAGTCACGGCCTGGCAAAAAATATATGGCAATGTGTACGCCAAGGCGTCAGATGTTTTTCAGTCACCCTATGACGGCGTAATAGAGTCGCTATTACCCATGGTCAACTTTCCTGCCGACCTGAAAAAGTTACCCAGCGGTGCACCACCGCAGGCGATGCGCGCGATGTTCAAGCCTGCGTATCTGAGCGACCTTGCCAGCAATCCCGCCAACGGCACCATCATTGCCGCTAAAAAACAAAATTTGTTCGGCTGGAATCCTCAAGCTCCCACCACTTTGTGTGCCGGTAAGTCAGACCCTGTCGTCAAATTTTTTAACGCTCAATTGGCCTATGATGATTTTACCAGCCGAGGGCTGATCAACGTCTCATTGGTGGATGTGGACCCCAAAATTTCACAGATCTTCGGCAGTTTATTGGTCACAGATCCGAATGCCTACTTCAACGCCTACCATGCCACATACGACGCCCAATTGTGCTCCCAGGTCGCCAAAGGATTTTTTGATTTGCACAAATAATAATCCTTTAGGTATGAAGTAAATTTGAATGAGTTTACTAATTTAAAAAATAATCTTCAGTATTGTCGTCACAAATTTCTCTAGACAATCAACGAGTTATTGAAAAAAATGAGTGTTTACCCTTCTTAAAGATATAAATTTAATAAATCTTAAGTTTCAAGCTTGACTTTTTAAAGCCATAAGGTAAAGATATAAAAAAGACATAACTACTTAAATAAAATCCCTAAATAGAAAGAACATAATGAACCCCACTCATCAATATGATGTTCAGACTTCTAAAAACAATGACTTACACTTATGGTCAATAACCTTTGTAGGTTTTTTTGGAGTTAGTTTGTTACTATTTGAACTACTCTCCACATTAGGTGGTTATACATTTAGAGAGGCATTAGGAGGAAACGTTACTCTTTGGTGCTTAGTTTTTGGATTATTTTTTTCTTTATGGTTAGCCTTTGCAAAAAAATGATATAAACGCATATATTAATATTAGTAGATGCAATGTCATCTAAGTACCGCCAGACTTTAAGAAATACATGATAAAAGTTTGTATTAGCCGATAACAAATAATCTTTGAATAAGCAATTGTTATATTTATAAAAATCCTTTCAAAAAAAATGTACGTGCAGTTTAGTATTGGCAAACTTTGCATGAAGGACGAGAATAGCAAATCGCTGCTAAAACTGTAAACAATATCCGCACTTAGAAACTTTAAATTATGGATGCACTTCAAAATAAAATTCAAAGTTTTTTATTGCGAACTCCACTTTTTGGAGGAATGCTGCCAAAAGACATTCAACATGTTGTTGAAAATACATCGGAGGCTTATCTAAGACGAGGAGATGTGCTTTTTCGACAAGGCGATCCCTGCGTTGGGTTTCATCTTGTATTGTTTGGACAAATAAAACTTGCAATCTCAACCCCTCAGGGAGCAGAGAAAGTCGTTGCTGTTATCAGCCCAGGACAAAGTTTTGGCGAAGCGCTAATGTTTCTTAAAAAACCTTACATTGTTTTCGCTCAAGCTCTTTCAGATTCGCTTGTCTTACATGTATCACAAACCGCTATTTTAAAAAAAATAGAAGACGATCCAGAATTTTCTTGCAAGATGCTCGCAAGCATGAGTCAGAGATTGCATGGGTTAATCAAAGATATTGAAGAGTATTCACTTCAATCTGGAGCTCAAAGGGTTATTGGATACTTAATGCGAAATACTACGGAATTAGATAATGTAAGCAATGAAGTAGTTCTAGATTGCAGCAAGGCCATTATTGCCTCTCGTCTCAATTTAACACCAGAACACTTTTCTAAAGTCCTGCACGATCTAAAATCAAAAGGGCTAATCAATATTAATGGTAAAAATATCACCATTCTGAATATGAAAGATTTGCTCGACTACAAAGGTTAATCTATCTTGCAGTATGCATCTAAAAAAGGGTGCGGCCCCCTGAGATGCTCATCCTAATGACTTGTTCCTTCTGAGCGAGTAATTTTGTTGAATATATTATATTTCCCCGAGGGTTTATTCATCGGAATTCGCTTAATTTCCTCAAGCGTTTTGCCATCGTAAATTACTAACGCACCGTCATTCTCCCAAATACTCACTAAAGCATATTTACCGTCACGAGTAAATTCGGTATGCGCAGCCACTTTGCCAGGACTAGGTCTTATACGATGAGCTACTTCTAATGTTTGTTTATCGATAAGCTGAATAACATCATGGTTCTTAGGATCGTTAAAGGCATCAACCCATGCATATGGAGTCATTTCATGACTACGCATAAAAAACCCCGGACCCAAGGTTGGTATTTGCTTCACAACAGTCCACGATTTCATATCAATGACCGTCACAATGCCGTCCTTAAGATTTGGAGTTGCCATAACAGACTTTCCCATATAATCCCATGAAATTCCGGAGCCTAAGTGGGGTAATCCGGGTAAACCTATCTCAGCAATTTTTTGACCCACATTGAGATTAATTACCTGACCGCGTCCTTCTCTTGAAGAGCCGATTACATGATCATAATTAGGATCAAAGAAAAAATCGTCTAAATAATCATCTAGCTTAATTCGGCGCATTGGAAACATTTCCTTTGATGGGACCAACTCACCCATCCTGAAGTCGTGAACCAAGCCAGTTTGGATATTGGAATCTTTACCGCCATATGCAATTTCCCAAACCTCTGGAATATCTTTAAATGCAACAACAAAACTTTTCCTGGGGGCGGCATCGTACACTGCTGAAACACGAGATGTTTTTCCACTCTTATCTTTTGCTTCGATAATGCTAATAGGCGATAAATCCTTTGCATCTAAAGCCACTAAAGTATGCGGAAAATAATTGGCCACCATTACATAGCGGCCGTCACTTGATACGGCTAAATTCCTAGTATTGATCCCAGCGCGTACTTCAGCTACAAACTGTAAATTCCAAATATCATACTTAGAAATCCAACCATCTCGTGAGGCAAAATATACATATCGACCATCAGAAGAGAATTTTGGGCCGCCGTGCAATGCATACCGAGTTGGAAAACGCGCAATAGCGTTAAATGTATCCCCATCCAAGATCGTTACATGATGATCACCTACTTCAACCACTATAAATAAATTTAATGGATCAGCAGAGAATATTGGCTTATTTATAAAATTGCTACCGGGAAAGTTTACCCTTGAGGCTTGAATCTCTTTAATGCCCCATGAAGGTATTTTTTTAAGGGGTGTATAGATATAATCCACAAGTGAAGCAATATCCGAAGAGGATAATTTTTCTCCAAACTGGGGCATTTGCGTGGCTAAGCGGCCATTTGCAATGGTTTTTATAGCCTCTGAACGACGTAATCTCTCCAAATTACCTGGTAGCAATGCTGGACCAACGCCCCCTAACCGATCAACACCATGACACGAAGAACAGTTTGCCTGGTATAAGTCATTTGCATCAAGAATAATAGGAGTTTGAGCCAATACATCCATGGAAATACTTAAAACAAAAATAAAATTAATAATTAATCGCAAGATTAATTGGCCATCTTTATAAAGATTCATACATTGGCCTTAACACCTTGTATTCTGAAATAGGGGGAAATCTTTACCCTTTCCCTTTCGCCTGATAAGCCAATTTCTGCATCGCTCATATAGCAAGCTGGGTCCTCCTGCCACGGATCGCCAGTCAGTTGCAATGCACGCACCCTAGTATTGCCCCCACAAACGTCAAAAAATGTGCACTCGCCACAACGTCCTTTAATGATGCGAGGAGAAGCTTTAAGACCTGCCATTAATTCATCGGCAGTATCACACCAAATTTCGGAGAAGGCACGGTCTCTAACATTTCCTAAGCTGTAATGCCACCAAAAGGTATCTGGATGAACATTTCCAAGATTATCAATATTGGCAATATTTACACCGGAAGAATTCCCTCCCCATTGAGCTAGTTTTTCTCTTAAATGGACTTCCATGTCAGGGAAATTTTTACGCACCCAATGCAGCAAGTAGACACCATCTGCATCGTTATTGCCTGAAACGAATTCCTTTTCGATTCCATTTTGGATATTTTTCCAGCAGGTATTAAACAACAAATCCATTGCATTTCGCGTGGTTTCCAAAAAGGCATCATGTCCTCGATTCTTGTTTCCACGACCCGCATAATTCAGATGGGACAAATAGAATTTATCAATAGATTCGTCATCTACCAACTTAAGAAGCGCTGGAAGGTCGTTTGCATTGTCTTGGGTTAATGTAAACCGAACTCCGATTTTGATTCCTGCATCACGGCAAAGCCTCACTCCCTTGAGGGATAAGTCGAACGCCCCTACCTTACGTCTAAACGCATCATGTGTTTCACGAACACCATCTAGACTAATACCAACGTAATCAAATCCAATCTCAGCAATTTGTTGAATATTTGATTCATTCACCAATGTGCCGTTCGTTGATAATCCAACATAAAACCCCATTCTCTTTGCCCGTTTCGCAATATCATAAATATCCTTACGCAGTAATGGTTCGCCACCGGATAGTATTAGCACCGGTACGCGAAACTGATGTAAATCGTCTATCACCTTAAAAACCTCATCGGTACTGAGCTCGCCAGCAAAATCCTTATCAGCAGAAATTGAATAGCAATGCTTACAGGTTAAATTGCAACGGCGAATTAAATTCCAAATAACTACCGGCCCAGATGGATTGCGTTTCTCACCCATAGGGGTCGGATTTGCAATTTCTTTCATGTATTGAGTGATTCGGAACATAGTATCCCTTTATTGCATTGGTTTATTGCTTAGAAGTCGTAATCCAGTTTTTTTTAAAATTCTGGTGCTATACAAAATTTCGTGCTTACGAACCCGATCCCCTAAAAAAAGGGCAGCATTAGCAACCATTGAATTCACTTCTTCCCGACTTTTTCCGTGAAACATTGCAAAAATATTGTAGGGCCAGTTTGGCAAGTGACGTGGTCGCCCATAACAATGGCTTACAAATTTCAATCCACCAAGATGTGCACCCACTTGATCGGTCAACTCATCAGGAACATCCCATACTGACATTCCGTTTGCTAAATACCCTAATGAATAATGGTTTGGAACCAATGCAATTCGACGAATCACTCCATCATTTTTCATTTGATTAACGCGCGCAATCACCTCTTTCTCTGTAATTTTTAATTGCTTCGCTATTGCTTCATATGGTCTGGAAACAAGGGGTAAACCTGCTTGAGTGGCTAAAATAATAGCGCGATCAACATCCTCTATCCCCTGAAGATTTGTCGAATTTAAAATCTGATTATTCAAGGCGTCCTCATTTATCAAGCAAGCAACTTTAATTCAATAAAATATTCTCGAGACTTTGGAAAATTAAAAACCTTACATCCAGTTTTGATAGAAATTTTTGCAATAACC
>CAIKFU010000045.1 GCA_903826775.1 uncultured beta proteobacterium
CCCTTCACTTAATATTAGAGACGAGACTGGTTGGAAATTGTCCACTACTCGCGCTGCAGCTGCATTTAATAGTTGGCTTGAACTATTAAAATCACCTAAAGAAGGCCCGGCCGCAAGTATTCTTTTAGAGTTTTTAAAAAATCCGTTTATTGATATTGAAAGATGTCTGAGAAGCTCAAGCGGATCATGCGATGGTCTGGTGGCGGAACTGGAAGATATTCTGGTTGCAAGTCGGGCACTGTCTGGATGGGAGACATTTTATTTGGCCATCGAAGGCGCTAAATCTAATGCCGGTTTAAGGGGGTCTGTCGAGCCAAACCCAGCACTTATCGAGCTTTTGCAGTTTGTAAGATCGCTCCATCACGCATGGTTGCAACCCAGCATAGATTTCTACAAAGCGTATGAGCAATTGCATAGTGATTTTGATGTGACTGGAATGGCCCAGCAATTGTTAAAAGATTCAGCTGGTAAACAGTTGTTGGAAGTGTTTAAGTCTTTTAATTTGAATTCGATCGGCCATCGGAGTATTTCGATGCGGCCATCTGAATGGATAAGTCTGCTTAAAAATATGATTGAGGAAGCCAACTATCAGGAAGTCGGATTAGATTCTCATGCTACGTTAAGCATATTACCTTTAAGCTCTACTCGTTTAAGGGAATTCGAAGCGATTGTTGTGGTTGGTTGTGATGAACAGCAATTGCCTGCATTTTCCGAACCGCCATTATTTTTCTCTGACGCCCTTAATCGATTGCTCAAGGCGCCCACAATTCGTGATCAGTTTATTCAGCAATCTAGAGACTTGTCGCAATTACTAGCTTCTTGCGTAAACGTTGCCTTGGTTTGGCAAAATAAGAGCGAAAGTGGTGAAGCGCTTAGACCTTCGGCTTGGATTCAGCGTCTACAAATGGAATTAAGTGATTGGCGAGTTGAAAATATAATGCTACAAAAACTCACAGGTGATGTCATCCGAAGTGAGATGTCGGTGGCTACTTTAAGTGATGAAATTCCGATGCCAATTTCGATGAGCCCGAGCGCTTATAAAGCACTGCGGGATTGCCCATATCGTTATTACGTAAATAGTTTTCTTGGTCTTCGAAAAACTAAGGGTTTTGATGAGGGTTTTGACGCCTCATTAGTTGGTCAGACATTGCATAGAATATTGCGCATTTTCTACCAGGCACTTAAAACCGAAGAGCACAAAACCGATTCAAAAATTGGTGACGATTTAATTCTTCGTCGAGATTGGATGCAGCAAAAATTAATCGATAAATCCGAGCAAGAATTCAAGCGCCTGATTGAGGGGGATGCTAGAGTTTTAGGGGTATTGCGAGACTGGCAAAAGCAAATTCCTGGTTTTGTGGGGTGGCAGTTAAAACGAGAGGCTATAGGTTGGAAGTATTTGAATGGGGAGGTTAAAGTTGGGTTTGATATGAAGTTTAAAGATCAAAACGGGATGGAGAAGTGCATTCGTATAGAAGGATTTGTGGATCGCCTAGATATTCATGAGCACGATGCCAATTTCCTTTCTGTCATTGACTACAAAAATCAAAGCATAGAGAAAATTAAGTTACGCGCTGATCATATCGTTGATGATCCACAATTACTAATTTATGCCAGAGCGGTGAATGAAGAAGGTGCTTTTAATAAATTAAGTGCAAGCGAGGTTAAGCAGGCTGAGTGGGTTTCTTTAAAGGCCGACTCCAAAAATAAAGGTGAGGTTAATATTAATCGAGCCGTTGAAGTGGCATGCCTTACTACAGCAATGGAAGAATTTTCTAATCAACTAATTGAAGATATTGAACAACTTTGGACTAAGAAACCCCTCCAGGCTTTTGCTCCAGATGGTATTTGTAAATATTGTGAATATAGAGGCATATGTAGAAAGGGGATGTGGTGAACTCTACCAACTTAGGCTCTAGCATCCCACAAAAGGAAGTGTATAGCGTTGAGACAGCTTGCAACCCAAGTTTGTCAGTTATTGTTTCTGCATGTGCTGGAAGCGGAAAAACTTGGTTATTGGTTGCTCGCATGATGCGTTTACTCTTGGCTGGAGCGAGCCCTCAAGAAATTCTTGCGCTCACCTTTACACGTAAGGCTGCTCAAGAGATGCGCGATCGTCTCTATGGGCTTCTTGAACAGCTGTCAATTGCTGATGACAATACAATTAATAAGGAGCTTACTGATAGAGGTCTTACTAAAGAGCAGGCAATACAAGCATTACCAAAGGCTAAGAAGTTGTATGAGCAAGTGCTGGCGAACCCTCAACCTATAGTAATCGATACATTTCATGGCTGGTTTGGAAAATTATTGGGGGCGGCTCCCGCGTCGATTGGTATTAAGCCTGGATTTAGTTTGCGTGAAGATGGCAAGCGTCTTCTGAATCAGTGCCTTGATGATTGGTGGGGTTGCCTAAAGCCTGAACTAAAGCAACGCTACGATGTACTACTTCAGTATTTTGGAGCGCACGAGACGCAGAAGCTTTTAACGGGTAACGGAAGTTTATTGAAACAAAGGGGGGCTTGGACATTTTTTTTGATGGCATGTGAAGTGCAGCGTATAACTCCATCCGAGTGCTTAAAGCAATATTTACCAAGACTCAATGACCCCAATCCTTTGCTGGAGATGTGGAATGCAACAACATCAATAGAAGGTTTGGCTTTTCTGGAAAAATGCCTTGAAAATAGTAGCAAACAAGAAATCGACTTGCTTGAATTTATTCGACCTGCTTTGGAGTGCAAGCGTCAAGGGGGCGATGTATTGGAAGTTGTAGATCGATTTCAGTACGTATTCTTAACAAAAGAGTCTGAATATCGAAGCAATAACAATAAAGCGTTAAGTGCAGTAAAAATTTATTTAAAGAATGAAGGGTTTTCGAATCGAGAGCAAGAGTATGTTACCTATAAGCAGGATTGGGGAAAAGCTTTCCTTGCATACATAGATTGGCGGCGCGAGCAGGATATATATTCCTTAAATGAGGCTTGGTTTTCGTTAAGCGAATCCATGATCAAACATGTTGATAAAGTTAAAGAATCGATTTGTGTCCGAGATTTTGATGATTTAGAGATCGGAGTTAGCAAGCTTGTAGTCGATTTTGCCAATTCAGCGTATTTGCAGTCACGACTTGACGCTAAATACAAACATATCTTGGTTGATGAATTCCAGGATACCAACCCTTTGCAGTGGCAGGTTTTACGTTCATGGTTTGAGGGTTATGGTCAAGATGGTTCAAGGCCAAGTGTATTTATTGTAGGCGATCCTAAGCAGTCAATATATCGATTTCGACGTGCGGATCCTAGATTATTTTCTAGTGCTAAGAAATTTCTGCAGAAAGAGTTTGCCGCAGTTTTGCTTGAGCAGGACAAAACTAGACGGAATGCTCCAATTATCAATCAATCAGTAAATGCCGTATTCAGCAGCGATCAAGTTCCGATTGACTACTTATTTGCTTGGCAAGAGACCTTATGGAAGCCGCCAGAGTTATCTGGAGTCGAAGACACGTTAGGCAAAAATGGCGAGGTTTATATTCTGCCTTTGATAGCCCGCGAGGATCAAGATTCAGGAGTTAGGTCTGGGAGTGCGTTTGACGCCGCCATTGTTGATCCAGATCACACTGCAGACGCGGCTCAGCGTTATTCAGAAGGTCAAGTAGTAGGTAGGCTTATTCAACATATCATGGTCTCTCGATTGGTGGTTGATAAACAAAATGGACATGATGTTTGGCGCAAGCCAAGAGAAAGCGATTTCCTATTATTGGTTAAACGTCGCAAGTATTTACCTCAATTTGAACGAGCCTTGCGCGAGGTTGGTCTTGCATATGAGAGTACTCGCCTGGGAGGGTTGCTCAACACGCTGGAGGTTGACGATATTATTGCTTTATTGACTGTATTGGTAACGCCTCGTCATGATTTGCCGCTAGCACAAGTTCTTAGAAGTCCGATTTTCAGCCTTACAGAACAGCAAATGCAAAAATTGGCTACTGCAAAGTCTATGGGGCATTTTCGTTCATGGTGGGATGCTTTGCAAAACAACTCGGATGCTTATTTAACTAAAGCAGCGCAATATCTAAAGCATTGGTACATTTTGGGTCAACGCCTTCCCGTGCATGATTTACTCGATCGGATTTACCAAGATAGTCATTTGAGAATGAAGTATGCGGCTGTCTCTCAAGAAATTGATCGCGCTCAAATTTTGGCAAATCTTGACGCCTTTCTAGAGCTTGCTCTTAATCAAGATGGCGGTCGATACCCTAGTTTGAGTAGATTTATTAATGAAATCAACGAAATTCGTCGAGGTGATGATGATGAGACGCCGGACGAAGGTGAAGTAGAAATGCCGATGGATCTGGATTTGGTTGAATTAGATGGGCAAAGCGAGATGGCGGAGGATGAGCAAAATAAGCGTGTCCGACTAATGACGATTCATGGAGCTAAAGGGCTAGAGTCTCCATTTGTGATTATTCTTGATGCCAATCATACGGATACAAAAAAGGATTACAGTGGTGTTTTATTAGATTGGTCTCCAGATGATTATGGGCCATCACACTTATCCTTATTTACATCCAAAACATTGACTGTTCCACGCCAAAAAATCTATGACAATGAAAATGAAATTGGTGAAAAAGAAAATTGGAACCTGCTCTATGTTGCCATGACACGTGCCAAACAAGGATTGTGGATTAGTGGTGATGCGAAAAAAGGGACATCCAATAATCCAAGTGGGTTGGATGATATATCTTGGTATGGCAAGGCTAAAATGGCAAATATTCCGGTGTTTGATTCATCTGAGCTAACCATAATTAAGTCGTTTACTGAAATCATCGTTAAAAATGAAACGCATGCGGTTACAGACAAATTGATCTCTGCTGTTTTTAGTATTGAAGATTTTATTATTGACTGGGATCTTGCTAAAGAGAGTTTTCAAAAGCGTTTGCTTGATATCGAAAGTGGCGTCGACTTGAAGGTATTCGAAAGCGACGGTGAAGATGATGAAATGGATTCCGACATGCTGCAGGAGGGGGTATATTTCCATAAACTATTGGAACATTTCACTTCGCAAGTGATAACTGAAAATCTAGATGAAATTAACGCAAAGGAAATTGCTGCTTGGTTGGATGTTGATGAGGCTTCGGCTATCAGGGCATTAGAGCGCGCCAGGAAGGTTTTAACTAGTGGATTACTTAAGCCGTATTTGAATTCAGAGAGATGGATTCAGGCTTGGAATGAAATCGATCTTATTAATCAAGCAGGTAAAAGCTTTCGCATAGATCGTTTGATTGAATTTGAGGACCGCTTGGTTATCCTTGATTTCAAGTTAACAATCCCGAAGATAGGCAATTTAAAACGCGATCTTTATCGAACCCAAATACAAAATTACATACAGGAGTTGGCGCGAATAAGACCGGATAAGCCAATAGAAGGGTATTTAGTGTCATCTGAGGGTCTTATGGAGAGGTTATGAATGGAATTTTTCTTATAATCCCGTCAATTACCCCCATAAAACCTTTAGATTGATAGATTTAGCTATAAAAGTAGGGGTTATAACTGCTTTAATGGCAATAAAGGAAAAATGGACGAGCCCGACCCTCGGCACTGGCAGTATTTGGGTTTGGCTGCTTCGTTCCCGACCTGACCAGGTTACCAAGCTACCATGCGAGGAGGCCCGCCCGCTTTTATTTTAGCCCTTGTTAGAATGTTGGGTATGACATCTTTAGCACTAGCCCGTTCTTGGCGACCTAAAACCTTCTCTCAATTACTTGGACAAGACCATGTGGTGAAGGCGTTGACGCACGCCTTAGATCAAGGAAGGCTTCATCATGCTTGGCTTTTTACCGGTACTCGTGGGGTTGGAAAAACGACTATTGCGCGAATATTGGCAAAGGCCCTAAATTGCACAGGCCTTGATGGCCAAGGGACAATGACTTCAGAGCCGTGCGGCAAGTGCTCTGCTTGTTTAGAAATTGATGCGGGTAGATTTGTTGATTACATTGAAATGGATGCTGCTAGCAATCGCGGCGTAGATGATATGGGGCAGTTATTAGAGAAAGCTGCCTATGCGCCAAGCAATGCCCGCTTTAAGGTGTACATGATTGACGAAGTGCATATGCTTACAAACCATGCTTTCAATGCAATGTTAAAAACGTTGGAAGAACCCCCCGAGCATGTGAAATTCATTTTGGCAACTACGGATCCACAAAAGATTCCAGTTACGATTTTGTCTCGTTGCTTGCAATTTAACCTTAAACAAATGCCTGTACCATTGATAATTGAGCATTTGCAGTCTGTGTTGTTGGCTGAAAAAGTTGACTACGAGGTTAATGCGTTACGGGTATTGGCAAAAGCCGCCCAAGGGTCCATGAGGGATGCCTTGTCGCTAGCTGATCAGGCTATAGCTTATGCTGCTGGCGTAGTATCAGAAGAGGCGGTACGCGGTATGCTGGGTACCTTGGATGATACGTACTTAATTAAGATTCTTGATGCTTTAGTTGTTCAGGAAGGCTCTGCATTACTTACTCTTGCGAATGAAATGGGTGAGCGGAGCATGTCCTTTTCGTTGGCATTGCAGGATTTATCAAGTATCTTGCAAAAAATTGCAGCGGCTCAGGTGGTTCCCGAATCAGTTCTAGAGGATTGGCCAGAGGCGGTTGAGATCCGTAGACTTGCTCAAGTGATAAGTCGTGAAGAAGTTCAGCTTTTTTATCAAATAGCGATTACAAGCCGTTCTGATCTATCTCTAGCTCCAGATGAACAAACTGGTTTTGTAATGGCCCTTTTGCGCATGCTTGCATTTAGGTTGGGGGGTGATGATTCCGTCAAATCGGTTGCTGGAAGTCCTCCTGGCGTGGCTTCTACTTCGGCGGCGTCTCATGGGGCCAGGGGTTCATCATTAAGCGGCAAAAGTTTCGCAACTAAACCAGCCAAAATCGGTGAAAATGTTAAGCAAATACAGAGCGGCGAGGTTGCTCAATTAGATTCTTCACCAAGTGCCTCCATTAATAAAGAAGGTAATCAGAGTGTAGATTGGCATTCATTAATGCGTCAGCTACCAGTCCGCGGCTTGGTGCAACAATTGGCATTTCAAACTGAATTAAAAGAGTGGGTAAATTCTCCTCAGAAAATTCATGCAACTGTTTTCACTAACCTTCCTCAGCTTGCTACTGAGGATTGTGTTTTTCGCCTTGAAGATGCTTTAAGTAAGCATTTTGGAAAGCCGGTAAAAGTGCAGGTAGAAAAAGGGCAAGTTGAAGGTAAAACGGTTGCCAAAATCGATGCGCAGATAAATCAAGAGCGTCGCCAAAATGCTGAACAAATGATTGCAAGCGATCCGTTTGTGCAGGAACTTGAGCGGGAGTTTGGTGCTAAGGTCGTTAGCGGCTCAGTACGACCATTGTAAAAATCATTTAACTGAAAAAGAGATTGCAAAGATGATGAAAGGCCAATTGGCTGGTTTGATGAAACAAGCCCAGCAAATGCAAGAAAAAATGAAAACCGCTCAAGCTGAGTTAGGCGCGCTTGAGGTGGTTGGTCAAGCTGGAGGCGGATTAATTAAGATTACGGTTTCTGGAAAATTTGAATTAAAGAGGGTACAAATTGATCCAAGCGCGATGGAGGATCGTGAAATGCTTGAAGACCTTTTGGTGACAGCTTATGCTGACGCTTTCAAACAAGTAGAGGCAGCAAGCTCGAAACTGATGTCTGGCGCAACAGCTGGGATGCCAATTCCATCCGGCTTTAAGCTTCCCTTTTAATGGCACGAAACGACTTGCCGCAAGACGCTTTACAGCGCCTTATTGAGGCGCTAAAAGTTTTGCCTGGAGTTGGACCAAAGTCAGCACAACGGATGGCTTTTTATTTGTTGCAGCATGATCGTAATGGTGCGGCCGTTCTTGCAAAATCTCTGGGTGAAGCGGTGGAATTGGTTGGCCACTGTTCGCGTTGCAATACTTTTTCTGAGATGGAAATTTGCATTACTTGCTCCGATAGCAGGCGAGATCCGTTTCTATTGTGCATAGTAGAAACGCCTGCAGATCAAGTTATGGTTGAGCAAACCCTGAGTTTTAAAGGGAATTATTTCGTACTTATGGGCCGTATTTCTCCGCTTGATGGCATAGGCCCAAATGAAATTCATTTTGATCGCTTATTAAAGCGTATAGAAAATCTAGACTTTGGCTCGCCTATTCGGGAAGTAGTTCTGGCAACCAACTTCACTAGTGAGGGTGAAGCAACGGCCCACTATATTGGTGAGGTGCTTAAAAATAAAGGCATAAAAGTTACTCGCATTGCTCGCGGTATACCAGTTGGCGGGGAATTGGAATATGTGGATGCAGGTACATTAGCTCGCGCATTATTAGACCGGCGTACCGTTGGTTAAGCCTTTTTGGGGCAAATATGCCTTTGACTCTAAGCAAAGAGTCACTAAAAGGTCATAATTTGCGGTTAAATTCGATTGTTTGAGGATAATGGCGTCTACTCGTAGATGAAGGTGTTCTAGAGCCTTTTACTTATATTGTCCAAAGGTGTTTCAAAGCCCCAATGTAATTTTTTAAATGCAACTAAGAGTTGGTCCGTATACAAGTTGTGAAATTGTGAATGATTCGTTTTTTATTTCTATTCCTCCTGTTGAGTATTTTGAGTTCCTCGATTTCTGCTCAAAGGGCAGGTTCTGGCGCTGACCAAATTGCAAGTTTTGCTGAGCCATTAGACTTTATTCCCACTACTGGAACGATCGGCGATATACCGGTGAATATGCATGGTCAAACAACCTATATTAACCAGCGTTATCCGAATTTCAATGCAGCCTATTCTGGGCCCAATAGCCTCACCCCAGACAGGTCCATGAGCTACACCTGGTCGGGGACGATGTTCTTTGGTGCCCGGCTTGCCCCCAATACTGACGTGTACTTTAACCCCGAGGTGGTCTCTGGCATACCGTTTTCTGGCTTGACGGGTTTGGGCGGTCCTACAGATGGGGAGGCAACTCGTGCTCAAGGGGCAAAAGCCCATTTTTATTCAGCCCGAGCTTTTGTTCGTCAAATCATCAATCAAGATGGGGCCAAGGTCTTGCTCGAAGAGGATGCCAACCAGATTGCACAAACCGTGAGCAGTAACCGCTTTGTCATTACCGCTGGTCAGTTTTCCACGCTGGATATTTTTGACGATAGTCGCTATGCCAAAGATCCACGTGTGCAGTTCATGAACTGGGGCAATATGACCTATTTGGCATATGACTATGCCGCAGATGCTAGGGGTTACGGTTGGGGTTTGGCTGCTGAATGGTATCGGGATAATTGGATTTTCCGGGCTTCTCGAATGACGACCCCTTATAGTCCAAACGTTCTCGCGATCGATTGGCATATTCTTGACCATTATGGAGATCAAATAGAGGTAGAGAGGGAGCATTTTATCGGCGAACTTCCGGGAAAGGTAAGTGTTTTGGCTTATCGCAACAAGATGATGCTGGCACGCTTTCAGGATGCTACCAATTACGTAATTCAAAACAATGCGCAGGGCACACAGGCGATAAATAATGTGCGCACGAATAACCAATTTAAGACGGGCATTGGGGTGAATGCAGAGCAGGCCTTGACCAAGGATTTGGGTATATACATGAGGGCGTTTACTTCAGATGGCCACACCGAAACGATGGCTTTTGCCGAAGCTGATAACTCCCTTTCCATTGGCATGGGTTTAAATGGCCAAAGCTGGAGTAGGCCTAAAGACAGTGTCGGTATTTCCATGATGCAAAATGGGCTCTCAAGTTTTCGCCGTGAATACCTTCAGGCCGGCGGCGTTTCATTTTTTATTGGCGATTATGCGGGTCCTGGTCAGACCATTACCTATAAACCCGAAAGGATTGCAGAACTGTATTACAACGCGCTCGTGGTGAAAAATGTCCTCTTTGGCATTAATTATCAACACATTACCAATCCTGCCTATAACGCTGCACGCGGGCCGGTAGATGTCTATTCATTTAGGCTCCATGCGGAGTTTTAATTATTTTCTTTAAAATCAAATACATATTCATTGATTTAAGATATTTTTATTTCTATAGTTGTCACCTATAATCTGCCAAAAGCTTTTTAGGTTACATAAAGCCCAAAATTTAGATTTAGATTGATTTAACCAAACATAGGCAAAGCATTGATTCATAACCATTTACAAGAATTCAATGAAAGGCCCTTTATAAGGCTTTTTAGCTTTTTGGTTGCCTCTTTAGCATGCATAAACTTTGCGAATGCAGAAGTTGTAGATCAAACTCCGCCAGCATTTGTAAGCGTTCAAACAGGCGATGTCGATAGTGCGCGTCTTGCATTACCAAAGTCGGAATCAATGGCACAGGTTGATAATTCTGCAAAGTCCATTAAAGAGCCTACATTAGTTACGAATGCAAAGGTTTACAAAAAAGCGAATTCAACAGGCCCAACAGAAATGGATCTTCGCCAATTATGGATGGAGTTGAAGTTAAATAATCCTCAACTGGTTTCGTTGAGGGAGTCTTATTTGGCTGCAAAAGCAACAGTGCCCCAAATAGCGGCGCCGGCGAACCCTCAAGTGGGTTTGGTTTGGTCTGGAATGCCAGTAAATTCGCCGTTTGCCTTAGGTGGCGCAAACGCTCCTAGTCCGCAATATCCCAACGGGATCAGCAGTAATAATGCAATATCTTTTGCTCAGCCATTTCAATTTCCAGGTAAGAAGAGTTTAGCCGCCGATATTGCCGATACCAATGCAGAGGCGATGTTGGCTCAAAATGAGTCTGCCTATTTGCAGTTAGGCGCCCAGCTTTCCACCTTGTATTACAGCGCATTAGTTGCGCAGAAGCAGTTGTTGGTTATGCAGGAATCCGTGACTCGATTGGAGATGATCAAGAACGTTGCTAAAGCCCGATATGCCAATAACGCTGCAGCCTATATTGAGTACTTAAATGCACAAGTTGCTCAAAGCTCTGCTGAAGCCGATCGTTTTATACTTGAACGGCAATTGCAAGTTGCAATAAAAAGTATAGCGACTTTGATTGGCAGGAGCACTCATGAAAAAATTGTATTGCGTGGCGATATTCGTCGCGCTGTCAATTCAGTCCCAACATTGCTTGAATTAGAGGATTTTGCTGAAAATAGCCACCCGACGCTTAAGGGATCGCAGTTGCAATTGGAAGCCGCAAAAAAAGGCGTGACTTTGGCGAAGAAGGCTTATCTGCCGGATTTTCAAGTAATCGGTTCTTCTTACACGCCGCGAGGGCCGTTTTCCGCAAATAATGGCGCTCTTTTTTATCAGTTTGAGTTGGATCTGATTATCCCACTCTATTTTTTTACAAAAGAGCGATACGGGGTGGAGCAGGCCATGCGAAGTCAGGCTTCCGCTGAGGCAGGCGATATCTCGAATCGTCAGCAAATTGTCTTGGCTGTGGATTCTGCCTATGCTGCATATGAACAGGCTAAAAATCAGGCAAATTTTTTAAGGGACCGTCAAGTACCTCAAGCCGATGCTGCTTATAAGGTTGGTCTAAACCAATATTCAAATAATGGCCAAGGTTTTAACGACTTATTAACCGCCCAGACGCAATTGCGTAGTCTGGAAATCCAATTGGCCTTGGCTGAGAGTAATCTATTGCAAGCGCAGGCCGTTTTAATGGTTTCTGCTGGCAAGGAACCTTTTTAAGGAGTTGTTTTGAAGGATAAAATTTTCCTTTTTATAAAGCAGTCTTGGACAAAGCTGGTTCGGGGGTTTAATCTCAAACGGTCCAGTTTGTTAAAATCCTACTGGTCTTTACCACCCGAGTCTCGTTCGCGAATTCGTTTCATTGCGGTTTGTTCTTCGATTTTAATGCTGGGCATTTTGATTGGTTTGGCTGTAAACATCAATAGACCGGTTCAAATCGAAAAGATAGAGAAGACTTTGAAAATTGAAAAGTCTGGGGCAATGGAGTTGAGATTACCAGGAGTTAAGTTAAACCCTAGTATTTATTTGTTTGAAACCGTAACGAAGGTTACGGTTCCAGTAGAGTTAAATGTACCAGGACGTTTGGCATTTAATGCTGAGCGGTCAAAAGTGCTATCGGCCCGCGCACCAGGTCGGGTGGAACGTATTTTTGCTTTTGAAGGTGCAGAAGTGGAGAACGGATCTCCTATTGTGGAGCTTTATAGTCCGGAGTTTATTTCAGCGCAGCAAGAGTATCTACTTTCATCCAAAACGGCTAAGATTTTGGAGTCAAATAAATCAATGGGCGATTTACTAAGTGATGCATTAATGACGCAGCAGGCATCCGCTAATCGAATTCGCAATTTAGGCGCTAGCGATGGCGATATCAAAAACCTTGAAAAGACGGGCATAACTCAGGCGAATTTAGTTATGCGTTCTTCAATACAAGGGGTGGTTGTAAAGCGCAACGTTGACCCGGGTGCATTTGTGAATGCAGGTGATCTATTGGCAACATTAGCGAATCCAAAAGAGCTTTGGTTTTTGGGAAACGTATACGAGCAAGATATTCGTAGAATCCAAAAAGGCCAAACAATGGTTTTGCGATCCGAAGCGTATCCCGATAAAGAATTTTTAGCGAAAGCAAATTATATTGCCCCTGTCATTGATCCTGATACAAGGGCTTTATTGATCCGTTGCGATGTGGAAAATCCAAGCGGATTATTGCGTCCAGATATGTACGTAACGGCTAAACTAAAAACAGGTGAAGCTGAGGCGGTTGTTTTACCTCAGTCAGCAATAGTCCGCGTGCGTGAGATGCGGTATGTCATTATTAAATCTGCAGCAGATACCTATAGGCGATTTGCTATCAAAGGCTATGATCTAGATGGTAAGAAGTTTGCTGTCACTGAAGGGATTGAGTCTGGCATGCAGGTGTTAATTGATGGCGCAGTATTGTTAAATGACCGTTTTGCCAAGCAGGAGGAGTAATTGAGTTTTGTCTCCTCTTTTATTCGTGGCGTTCTAGAAAAACGTGCAATTATTATTTTTGCCGCTTTTGTATTGCTTTTTTTAGGCGCATTTAGTTTAAAAGAGTTACCAATCCAGCCTTATCCAGGGGTTGCGCCATTAACTATTCAGGCGATATCCCAGTGGCCTGGACGAAGTACTACAGAGGTTGAGCAGCAGGTAACCATTCCAGTTGAGAATGCGTTGGCTGGCATTCCTGGCGTAAAAGCGTTTCGTTCAGTCTCTTTATTTGGACTGTCTGTCGTCACCCTGAAATTTAATGACAACGCCGATCCATTTAAGGTACGTCAAATTTTTATAGGAAATTTAGGGAATGTCACATTTCCGCCTGGCGTGAACTCAAGCATCAGCCCCGATTCCGATGCGACCGGGGAAATTCTACGATATCAGGTAACTTCTGAATATGCATCCCCAACCCGCTTAAAAACCTTGCAAAACTATGAAATTTATAAGGAACTCAAGCAGACGCCAGGGATAGCTGATGTGTCATCATTTGGAGGTAAGGTCCGACAATATCAGGTGATCGTCAGCCCGGAAAGCATGCAGTCAAAAAACGTGTCCATTAGTCAGTTAATTGATGCCTTGACTAAGGCGAATGACAATATTGGTGGAGGGGTACTTCCCAGTGGAGAACAGCAATTTGTAGTTCGTGGAGTCGGATTATTAAAAAACTTGGACGATATTAAACAAGTTGTTGTTGCTGTTAATAATGGCGTCCCAGTGCACATAGGTGATGTTGCAACAGTTGAAATTGGCAACGCTCCAAGATTGGGTTTATTTCAGTTTGACGAGAATCCAGATTCAGTAGAAGGCATTGTTTACTTGCGACGAGGCGAAAACGCCTCAGAAGTTCTTGCTAGAGTTCGAGAAAAAATTACCCATATTAATAATCAAGTTCTCCCCCCGGGAATCTTTGTAAAGCCATTTTATGATCGCCAGGTGCTTTTGGATATAACGGTTGGCACCGTTAAGCACACCATGTTTTTTGGTATCACCATGGTCTTGGCATTACTGTACTTTTTCTTAGGTAATTTACGTGCTGCTGCTGTTGTAGCGGCTGTTATTCCTTTAGCATTGTGTTTTTCATTTATTCAGATGTACATTTTCAATGTCCCGGCAAATCTAATTTCATTGGGCGCAATTGATTTCGGGGTCATTGTTGATGCTGCGGTGATCGTTACTGAAAATGTCATGCGACACCTCGAAGAGGGTGGTAAGCGCTTAAACCAAAGCATCATTTTGGCGACAAGTGAAGTCCAAAGGGCCATGATTTACTCAACTAGCATCATTATCGTGGCTTATTCACCGCTATTTTTGATGGGGGGTGTTGAGGGCATCATATTTAAGCCCATGGCTTTTACCATGGGATTTGCTTTGATTGCATCCATTGTCCTAAGCTTAACTTTTTTACCTGCAGCAATATCTTTGGTATTTGGCGAAGGGTTCAGCCACAAGCCGCCAAAATTTATTTCGTGGATGCTGGCGCACTATAAGCCATTGTTAAGAAACTGGATGGATCATCCACGCCATGTTATTTCCGTATCCATATTAATATTAGCTATTACGCTTTTAAGCGCAAGCCGATTGGGAACCGCTTTTCTGCCAACGCTTGAGGAAAATAATATTTGGTTGAGGGTGATCCTACCCAATACGGTTGATTTAAATTATTCAACAAAAATTGCCAATCAATTACGGGAATTGTTTATTAAACAGCCTGAAATTGAAAGAGTTGCGGTTCAGCTTGGCCGTCCTGATGACGGCACCGACTCAACAGGTGTTTTTAATCAAGAGTACGGTTTATACCTAAAATCCCCGGATACGATGCCTAAAGACTCCAATAAACAAAAGTTATTGGAGCACTTGCAATCAGAATTAAATCGCATACCGGGAATTACTTTTAGCTTTTCTCAATACATCCAAGATAACGTAAATGAAGCTTTGTCGGGCGTCAAGGGTGAAAATTCTGTAAAAATATTCGGGACTGATTTAGAGGTATTAAATCAAAAAGCGCATGAAGTAGTGAATCAGTTAAAAAAAGTTCGAGGTATAGAAG
>CAIKFU010000046.1 GCA_903826775.1 uncultured beta proteobacterium
CAACTCCAGTTGGCATTCGTGCGCATGATATGGAAAAGAGAATTACTTATGTCAATCGTGCCTTTTGCGAAATGACAAACTGGACACCAGAAGAATTGATTGGGTTAAAACCACCTTTTCCTTTTTGGCCCGCAAATAGAAAAGAGGAATTAACTGAGAAAATTAATCGCGCACTTAATTTTCAAATAAAGAACGAAATGAAAGGCGGTATTGAAGGCGCCATCCTTAGAAAAGATGGAAAGCAAATTCAAACGCGCACATTTATCGCCCCGCTCATCAATGAAAAGGGAGTGCAAACCGGCTGGGTTACCTCTCTGGTTGATATATCAGAACCAAAGCGAATTAGGGAAGAGTTGGCCGCATCGCAAGATCGCTTTGTCACCGTACTAGAAGGGCTTGATGCTGCTGTTTCTGTAGTCTCAATTGAAACTGGCGAACTTCTTTTTGCCAACCGCTTTTACCGCGAACGATTCGGAGACAAACCTCAAGGCCATATTGATCTTGCGGGTCGCGAAATCGATGCTGAATTAATAGGTGATTTAGTTAAAAACAATATCGACCCATTTGCCGGCCTTCCCGCTTCGATCTTAAATCAAGAACCTGAATCTCAAGAAATACAAATTCTTGATAGTAGTCAAAAATGGTATGAAGTACGGCGTCGGTTTATCCCTTGGGTTGACGGCCATCTTGCCCAACTTCTAATTGCGACGGATATCACTCTCAGAAAAAACACGGAAGATTTGGCTCGCCAACAAGAAGAGCGGATGCAGTTTACAAGCCGACTTACAACAATGGGTGAAATGGCTTCTTCATTGGCGCATGAGCTCAACCAACCTCTCTCAGCCATCTCAAATTACTGTATGGGAGTTGCCAAAAGACTTAAGGGGTATTCGGACCCAAGCATCGCTCATGAGCTTTTACCTGCACTAGAAAAAGCATCTGCTCAAGCCCATAGGGCTGGAACTATCATTCAACGCATTCGAGGCTTCGTTAAACGAAGTGAGCCACACCGTAAAGAGTGCGATATTGGCGACATTATTGGCGACGCTGTAGGTTTATTGGAAATTGAGGCCAATAGACAACGACTAAGCATTATTTCCAACATTGCCGAGAATTTACCGAAAATTGACTTAGATCCGGTTCTAATCCTTCAAGTTCTAGTAAATCTACTTAAAAACTCCCTAGACAGCGTTCGCGAACACTACCCCCTTTCCTCCCGATGGTCTGCTCCACCAGTTAAAATTACAGCAGACCTAGACACAAGCACCTTTCCAGCAATGCTTCGCATTCAAGTTAACGATGCGGGCGCGGGAATTGCTGAATCCGTGGCTCAGCGCATGTTTGAACCATTTTTTAGCACCAAAATTGATGGGATGGGGATGGGGCTTAACATTTGTCGGTCTATTATTGAATCACACCATGGAAGGCTTTGGGCAAAAAATCATATGGATGCTGAACATACCAAATTAGTCGGCTGCACCTTTACAATACTTCTACCACTTGAATCAGGTGAACCCAAGGAAACTTTACGAGATCAAACATGAATCTAAGTACCCCCCAAAAATCAAATCAAGTCGAAGTTGTATACGTAGTCGATGACGACGAAGCAGTTCGTGACTCCCTTACTTGGCTTCTTGAAAGCAACGGATATATTGTCCGATGCCACGCCAGCGCCGAGCGTTTTTTGCAATCACTGCAAAGTACTGATAAATCAACGATTTCTTGCGCAATACTAGACGTCCGAATGCCAGGCATGTCTGGACTGGAACTTCAAGAACGCTTAATTAACGAAAATCTTCCTATGCCCGTTTCATTTATTACCGGTCATGGAGACGTTTCGATGGCTGTATCAACCATGAAACGCGGAGCAGTTGATTTTATTGAAAAGCCATTCAAGGAAAATGAACTCTGCAGTCTAGTAGAAAGAATGCTAGGAAAAGCTCGGATTGACTATGCTCAAGCGAGTCAACGAAAGGTAACTCAGAGCCTTCTAAGTAAGCTTACCGGCAGAGAGCGTCAAGTTCTAGAGCGAATTGTTGCTGGACGACTTAATAAACAAATAGCTGACGATTTAGGAATTTCAATTAAAACAGTTGAAGCCCATAGAGCTAATATCATGGAAAAATTAAACGTAAATACAGTGGCAGATTTACTGCGCCTTGCCTTATCAGATTCACAGTAAAGCAATCCTAGCAAATATATTTTTAAACTATGCCTGCCCAGTTACTTGATGGAATAGCCCTTTCAAAAAAGCTACGCGCTGAAATTGCAGCTCGTGGAGCGATAGCTACCGCAAAAGGGCTGAGACCTGGTCTTGCCGTGATTATCGTTGGAGAAAATCAAGCCAGTCAGGTTTATGTTCGAAATAAAGTAAAAGCATGTGAAGATGTTGGCTTTCATTCAGTACTTGAGCGATATTCTGAAAACCTTGGCGAAGAAGAGCTTCTAGCAAGAATAGCGACGCTAAATGCCGATCCAGCTATACATGGAATACTAGTCCAACTTCCTCTCCCCCAGCAGATCCTGCCAAACAGGGTACTAGAGGCGATTGCGCCAGAAAAAGACGTAGACGGATTTCATGTTGCCAATGCCGGAGCTCTGATGACTGGAGCCCCTGAATTTAAACCCTGCACTCCATACGGCTGCATGAAATTGCTTGAAAGCATTGAATACCCTATTCGTGGAGCTCGCGCGGTTGTTGTCGGTGCATCCAATATCGTTGGAAAACCCATGGCAATGCTATTGCTGCAATCAGGAGCAACCGTAACTATATGCAATAGTAAAACTCGGGATCTAGCGCACCACACCAAAGATGCGGATATTCTTATCGTTGCCACAGGTAAACCAAAAATGATTACTGGCGACATGATAAAGACTGGTGCGGTTGTTATCGATGTAGGCATCAATCGTTTGCCAGATGGAAAATTATGTGGTGACGTTGATTTTGACACGGCAAAATATGTAGCTGGGTGGATTACCCCTGTTCCAGGAGGCGTCGGGCCGATGACCATAACCATGCTGCTCATGAATACTCTTGAGGCCGCCGAAAAATCTGCAAAGACAACTTAAAAAGTTCGCCGATTCATAAGAAATTGAAAGTATTTTCACATTACGTAAATCATTGGATATGAAGAAAACACTTTTAGAGCTTGACCCTGAATTACACAATAATCCTTTAATCAATTTCGGTCACGGCATTCCAATTTATTCTGATATAAAGCCTGAGCACATTTCGCCAGCAATCAATTATTTACTTAAACAAGCGGAAGATGCAGTTCAAAAGGCTACAGATAGCAATACATCAGCCACTTGGGCTGAACTAGTAGAGCCCCTAGAAAATGCTACCGAATGCCTAGGAAGATCATGGGGAACCATCTCCCACTTAAATAGCGTTGTAGATACACCTGAACTTAGACACGTTTACGGCGAAATGATCCCAAAAGTAACCGCCTTTTTTTCTAGTCTTAGTCAGAATATCGCGCTTTATGAAAAATTTAACTCCTTACAAAAAAACCAAGAGTATTCAAGCCTCTCTAATGCACAGCAAAAGGTAATTGAAAACTCTTTAAGAGATTTTAGATTAGGAGGTGCTGAACTTGAAAAGGATAAAAAACCTCGTTTCTCAAAAATAAAGGACGAACAAGCTCTACTTGGAAAAGATTTTTCTGACCACGTTTTGGATGCAACAGATGGCTTCATCCATTTAGTGGAGAATGAATCAGAATTGACTGGACTTCCTGATGATGCAATAGCTGCGGCTGCAAATAATGCAAAGCAAAAAAATCTAAATGGCTGGGCATTTAGTTTGCATTTCCCATCATACTTTCCCGTAATGCAATACGCAGATAATCGAAATTTACGCCGTTTGATGTATGAAGCGTATATCACAAGAGCATCTGAATTAGCACCAAGGTATGGACATGGACAGCTCAGTTGGGATAACACAGACAATATGCTGGAACAACTTCGTCTACGGGATGAAGAAGCCAAAATGCTGGGATTTCCCAATTATGCAGCCTTAAGTATTGCTTCTAAAATGGCTAGCACCATTGAGGAGGTTGATCAATTTCTCGGTGATTTCGCTGAACGTGCAAAACCATTTGCAAAACATGATTGGATAGCGCTTCAGGAATTTGCAATACAAAATTTAAACTTTGAATCCTGTCAAAATGATTCATTACAGCCCTGGGACATACCTTATGTGTCAGAAAAATTAAAGCAGGAGCGTTTTGCTTTTTCAGAAAATGAAGTTAAGCAATACTTTCCATTAGCAAAAGTGCTTGAAGGGCTTTTTAGAGTAGTTCAATCAGTATTTTCTATTAAAATTAGGCCTACAGTTTTACCTACATGGCATCCTGATGTTCAGTCATTCTCTGTAAGTAATCTCCAAAATGAGGTCTTGGCATATTTTTACCTTGACCCTTATGCAAGATCGGGAAAACGAGGTGGCGCATGGATGGATGACGCTCGTGGTAGACGTCAATTACCCAATGGTGATATTCAAATTCCTATCGCATATCTTGTTTGTAACTTTCCTCCCCCTTTGACTATTGATGGTCAAATTCGCCCCCCTACTATTTCTCACGATGACGTCATAACCCTATTTCACGAAAGTGGTCATGGCCTTCATCATCTTCTTACTAAAGTCAATGCCTTAGGTGTTTCTGGAATTAATGGGGTTGAATGGGATGCAGTTGAGCTTCCAAGTCAGTTTATGGAAAATTTTTGCTGGGAATGGGAAGTGATTGAGTCCATGACATCCCATGTAGAAACTGGGAAAAGCATCCCCCATGAATTGTTTAATAAAATGCTTAAAGCAAAAAACTTTCAGAACGGTTTAGGAACGCTACGTCAAATAGTCTTGTCTTTAACTGACTGGAGATTGCACTCTAGATTTAATGCAAATACAGCTCATAATCAGGCAGTACTAAATTTAACCAGGGAAATTGGAAGTGAGTTTAATGTAATACCTCAACCAGAAATATCACGCTGGCCAAACTCATTTAGTCACATTTTTTCTGGTGGATATGCGGCAGGATATTACAGCTATAAGTGGGCAGAAGTCCTTTCTGCAGATGCTTACTCAGCCTTTGAAGAAGCATCTATTCAAACTGGCACAGTGCTTGATAGCCACATGGGCGGTAGATTCCGAATGGAAATACTTGAGGTTGGAGGCAGCCGCCCTGCTGCAGAATCTTTTCAAGCATTCCGGGGGCGTAAGCCAAAAATTGATGCCCTACTTAAACACGGTGGCCTACTTTAACTATCCTAACCATTTAAATTCTTAAATTGCGATCTCTGCAATAACTGGGGCGTGGTCAGATGGTTGCTCCCATGTCCGGGGATTTTTGTCAACTCCACTTGATTGACATTTCTCCTTTAATGCCTCACTCACCAAGATGTGATCAATTCGAACACCAGCATTTCGCCTAAACCCCATCATACGATAATCCCACCAACTAAAAGTTTTTGGGGGTTGATCGAACAATCGAAATGAATCGTATAGGCCTAGTCCTATTAAATCCTGAAATGCCTTACGCTCCTGAGGGGAAACTAAATTTTGTCCTTCCCATGCCTTTGGATCATGTACGTCCTCATCAAATGGCGCAATATTGAAATCTCCCAATAACGCCAAACGATCATTTTCAGAAAGCTCCACGCCAAGCCATTTATGAAGTTCGGCAAGCCACTTTAATTTATAGGCGAATTTTTCGCTTTCAGGGGATTGCCCGTTTGGAAAATATGCAGATATCAATCGAATAGGCTTGGCACCGTTAAAACAAATAGTTGCTGCAAGCATACGCTGTTGCACATCATCAAAACCTGGAATATTCCGAGTGACCTTTAAAAAGGTTGTGTCAATATCTGTAGAGATTGATGCAAGAGCTGATCGTCTTACTAAAATAGCAACACCGTTATAGGTTTTTTGTCCAGCCACCAAACTTAAATACCCCGCATTTTCAAACTCTTGATGGGGGTATTTATCGTCCGGGAGTTTTAACTCTTGGAGGCATAGCGCATCTATAGGTAATTGAATTCTTTCACGAGCATCTAGCCATCGAAGAACTTGAGGTAATCTAACTTTTATTGAATTAACATTCCATGATGCTATTCTAAGAAAATCAGTCATCAATTCCCAATTCTTGCAGTTTGCGAGTAATCGTATTTCGACCAATGCCTAAGCGTAACGCCGCTTCAACTCGACGACCACGAGTAACCTCCAAAGCAGCCTGTAGGACGGCCTTTTCAAACCGTGAACTTAGGGCATCGTATACGTCTTTATCTCCATCCTGCAACATCTTTACGGCAAGACGACTTAAACCATTTTCCCAATCTCCAGAAGTCGATCGATTTGGTGACTGAGCAATGGAAGTTGACTCGCCTTGAATAATTACAGATGGAGTACCTGCTTCGGTCAAAAGATCACCGGGAAGATCACCAACACCAATCACAGCCGATGGTGACATAACCGTCAGCCAATGGCATAAATTTTCTAACTGACGAACGTTACCTGGAAAGGGCATTTGACTCATGTCTTTTAGGACCTCATCTGATAACCTTTTTGGTTCGACACCCAAAGTCTTTGCGCAGGTGAGCATAAAGTGCCTTGCTAGACCAGGAATATCCTCTGCACGCTCGCGCAAAGAAGGTAATCGCAATCTAATAACATTTAACCGATGCAATAAATCCTCGCGAAATAAACCAGCCGCTACTCGAGCTTCCAGATTTTGGTGGGTAGCACCAATAATCCGCACATTAGCTCGTATGGGGTCATGACCACCAACTCGATAAAAATGACCATCAGAAAGCACTCTTAATAACCGTGTCTGTAGATCAAATGGCATATCTCCAATCTCATCTAAAAACAAGGTTCCACCATCGGCTTGCTCAAAGCGACCTCTACGCAATGTTTGAGCACCAGCAAAAGCACCTCGCTCATGACCAAATAACTCAGACTCTAATAAATCCTTAGGGATAGCCGCCGTATTCAAGGCAACAAAAGGTCCTTTTGCACGTGGACTATGTTTATATAGCGCCTGAGCGACCAACTCTTTTCCGGTTCCGGACTCACCTGTAATTAAAACAGTTGCATGTGATTGAGCCAAACGCCCAATTGCCCGAAAGATTTCTTGCATGGCTGGAGCCTGACCAATAATCTCAGGAGTGTCATGCCGCCAATTGGTAACTTCTTTTGCCCCAGACTCAATACGAACACCCTCGCTTATTGCTCGTTGAATTAATTCAACGGCTTTGTCAATATCAAACGGCTTGGTTAGGTATTCAAATGCTCCCCCTTGAAATGAGGATACAGCCGAGTCTAAATCTGAATATGCCGTCATAATAATTACCGGCAAATTTGGATGGCTAGCCTTAACATGCTGCAAAAGATCAAGGCCGTTTCCGCGAGGCATACGAATGTCTGAAATGATCACCTGAGGAGACTCTTTTTCCAAAGCATTTAACACATCATTTGGGTTTGCAAAACTTTGATGCGGGATCTTTTCCCTAGTCAAAGCTTTTTCCAAGACCCATCGAATGGATTGATCGTCATCTACGATCCAAACTGGTTTCATCATGCTACTTTCTCCTGCGTACGGTATGGTATCTGTATATGAAAATCGGTATAGCCTGAACGGCTTTCGCAAGCAATAAAACCTTGGTGTTGCTGCACAAAGGTTTGCGCTAAAGTTAAGCCAAGACCGCTGCCCCCTTCCCTTCCTGAAACGAGGGGGAAAAAAATGCGCTCACTTATGTCCTCGGGAATTCCGGGGCCGTTATCAATTACATGCAAATCTAAAGCCAGTTTGTACCTTTGCTTAGAAATCGTTACTGAACGGGCAATTCTGGTACGAAATTCAATTTGAGCAACGCCACTACGAATCTCCTCTGAAAGTGCTTGAGCTGCATTGTGAGCAATATTTAAAACGGCTTGTATTAGTTGCTCCTGATCCCCCAGCATATTCGGTAGACTGGTATCGTAATTGCGGATAATTCGTAACCCATGTGGAAATTCAGCCAATACTAAACTTCGAACTCGCTCAAGGGTTTCATGGACATTGAACGACTCTATTACATGGGCTTTGCGATGGGGGGCTAAAAGCCTATCCACCAATGTTTGCAGTCGATCAGACTCTTTGATGATTACCTGGGTGTATTCATACAATCCCTTATCAGGCAGCTCAAACTCCAATAATTGAGCAGCGCCACGAATTCCACCTAAGGGGTTTTTAATTTCATGCGCCAGATTTCGCATTAACTGCTTATTTGCCTCGACCTGTTGTGTAACTCGTTCATCTCGCTCACTTCGCAGCTGCTGGTCAATTGGAAACCATTCCATCATCATTAATCTTGGGTTTTCTAACATTGCCACAACAACATGGGCCTGCACAGACTCTTGATGGATGCTGCCGGGCAATGAGTGTATTACTAACTCCTGTCGCTGAGCAGAAATACCCCCCATTCGAACTTCCTCAACCATCCTATTCAAAGGTAAATTGTCACTAAATAAATCAAACAATGACTGACCCTCAAGAGATTTACGTGAAAGATCTAACGAAGACTCTGCTGCTGGATTAACGTAAACCAATTCCTTGGTTTCAACCTCAAACACCACAATGGCATTAGGTAATTGATCAAGCAAAGTCGGAACAAAAGAGGCAGCCGAAGCTGCCTCTTTGAACGAATTGCGCAACAAGCCTGCGCTCAAGAGTTCTCCTTCGCTTACAGGGAGTAATACATATCAAATTCGATTGGATGAGTGGTCATGCGGAACCTAGTAACCTCTTCCATCTTCAAACTCACATATGCATCAAGCATCGAGTCTGTAAAGACTCCGCCACGAGTTAAGAATTCGCGATCTTTATCAAGAGCCTCCAAAGCTTGGTCTAGGCTATGACATACGGTTGGTATCTTTGCATCCTCTTCTGGAGGAAGATCATATAAATTCTTGTCTGCGGCCTCACCTGGATGAATCTTGTTTTGCACGCCATCCAACCCAGCCATCAATAATGCTGAGAAAGCCAAATACGGATTAGCTAAAGGATCCGGAAAGCGAGTCTCAATACGACGACCTTTAGGATTTGGTACATGGGGTATGCGGATTGAAGCAGAGCGATTGCGTGCAGAGTAAGCCAACTTCACTGGAGCCTCGAACCCAGGAACAAGTCGCTTATAGGAGTTTGTTCCAGGATTTGTAATAGCATTTAAGGCGCGTACGTGCTTAATAATTCCGCCTATGTAATACAGTGCAAACTCCGAAAGTCCTGCATATCCATTACCAGCAAATAAATTTTCCCCGTTTTTCCAAACAGATTGATGTACGTGCATACCAGAACCGTTATCGCCAACTATCGGTTTTGGCATAAAGGTTGCTGTTTTGCCATAAGCGTGAGCAACATTTTGAACAACATATTTCTGCCAAATTGTCCAATCAGCGCGTTGCGTCAGCGTGCTGAACTTTGTCCCCAATTCACATTGACCTTGTCCTGCAACTTCATGGTGATGTACCTCGACAGGAATTCCCATTGAGTTTTCAAGAATCAAACACATCTCTGATCTCATGTCTTGAAAAGTGTCAACAGGTGCAACCGGAAAGTAGCCGCCTTTTTTGCCTGGACGATGGCCAGTATTTCCGCCTTCAATCTCGGCACCCGAAGACCAGGGGGCCTCTTCAGAATCAATTTTAACAAAACAACCCTGCATATCAGCGCCCCAACGAACGCCATCAAAAATAAAAAATTCAGGCTCTGGGCCAAAGTAAGCGGTATCACCCAAGCCAGTGCTTTTTAAATAAGCTTCGGCACGTTTTGCAATAGAGCGTGGATCGCGATCGTAACCTTTACCATCAGACGGTTCGATGACATCACAAGTAATCACCAATGTGGATTCTTCATAGAATGGATCGATATAGCAAGCCGTCGGATCTGGCATAAGCAACATATCGGAAGCTTCAATACCCTTCCAACCAGCAATAGAAGATCCGTCAAATGCATGACCATTTTCAAATTTATCTTCGTTAAATGCTGAAATGGGCACAGTGGTATGCTGCTCTTTACCTTTCGTATCAACAAAACGAAAGTCTACGAAAGTGCACTCTTTCTCTTTAACTAACTTCATCACATCAGCGACGGTTTTCGTCATGCAAATCTCCTCTATGAACTAAATATGGAATCTTGACCTTAGGTAAACATCCCTACTGGATACATTTAATTTACTGAATTAATTAAATGTAAAGAGCAATTATTGCACTATTTAAGTGCTAAATATACAACTTAGAACCAAATTTCATTTAAATGCACTAAATTAGTGCATTGCAATCTCATGAATCTCATACCCCAAAGAAAGGGTTCCAAGTCTTAATTCGTTCCATGCAGATTCGAGCGATTTTAAATTACCTTTTACCCCAAGCTCTATATGACGCTGTGCAAAAATTCCTGTTTTAGAGGGATCGCCTACAGATGGGAGGCTAAAAACTTTGATGTCTGGGAATTCTCGTTCAATGCGCTCCATTAGGGGCGTTAAGCTGGATTCAACACCATTTGGGACTATAAAACTTCTTTCAGACCAATCGAGTCGATGAAATAAATCTGAGTAATACTCATCCAAACACCAAGCCATCATAGGTGCAGCCATAACAGGGAATCCGGGCAAAAAATGATGCTCGAAAATTCGAAAACCAGGAATCTGGTTATAAGGATTTGGAATAATTTCACTCCCAACCGGAAACTCGCCCATCTTAAAACGATGCTGATTCTCTGGGGTATTTAAATCAGCTTTTTTTGGGTCACCTTCAGCCATCACCAATATCCGTCCAGCAATTAATCGTTTAGCTTCGGGGTGTAAGGCAATGCCAATTCCTAAGGCCTGTCCCGAACAAAAGCGAGTGTGGTCATCAGGCGTTGCTCCAATACCTCCAGTACTAAACACAATATCGCCACTCGCAAAGCTATGTTTTAAGCAATCGATAATCTGATCCGGATCGTCAGCAACGTATCTAGCCCAAGAAAGACTTAGGCCCCGCTCTGAAAGCAATTCAATTAATTTACCAAGATGCTTATCTTGACGACGACCAGATAAAATCTCATCGCCAATAACAACCAACCCAAAACGACGGGAAGATATTTTAGATGGAGGATTATTGGGCATTGGGGGGGTTATCCATATCGATAAAAAGAGGTGTTGAAGATGGATTTGACTGTCTCAAATCCTTTAATGCATCGAGTAGAAAATGAGTAAACCACAAGGCGGCAAATACAAAAATAATAGAGTAAATCCACAATGCAACAAAACTGACAAAAGGAAACAATACCAACGCAAGCGCGGATGTTGCCCAAAAAAAGGTAGGAACAGCGCCCAACATGCCGGCTGCAATGCCCATACCAAGTAATGGCCAACGATAATTTTCGAGCAAAATATTCCTCTCTTCCGCACTCGCGTGTTTTGCAAGAACATCATAAGACATGAGTCGCATAGTTAACCAACCCCATAGAAGTGGGGGTAAAAAAGCAACTAAAGGAGGAATCCACCAGACTGGCAACGTCAGTATGATCAAAGTGAGACAGAGTAAAGCAGACCATATGGTATGCACAAAGCTACCAAAAATCCCTCCCCCTTTCTTAATTTCTAAATCTTGATATGCAGACTGCCTGGATACATTGTCAACAATAGCGGGAACTGTTGAAAATGCAATAAACACCAAGAGGCTAACCGATATTAAGGGTATCAACATCATTACAAGAAATAGAGGTGCAACCCATGCGCGAGCCTCTTCCAATCCTACATAGGTAAGAACATCCTGAATCCATCTTGTGAAAATAGATGTTGTCAAAAAAACTCGAAGAAACTCTAATGTGGGGGACCAAATCAGCCAAATGAAAATACCCCACATAAATGCGACTATTAAGAAAGGTCTAAAACTAAGCCAAAGCATTCGTGGGTGCATTGCGCCAACCACAGCCAAACCCAAAGCGCGAAATACTTGTTGAATTCCCAGCATATACCTCCCTATTTACGAACTAATCCCCAAGCTTTTTAAACAGCACCCTCAGCGCATGTCGAACCCCTTGCCACTGTTGTACCAAAATATCGTTTGAAACAACTAAATCCCTCACACCTGTAGGGTAAACCTTTTGAGGAAATTTAGCGGTCCTAAAAAGGATATCCCACCATGGAAATAAAATTCCAAAATTACAGCCCCCTAATCTCCCTTGGGCATCTGAAGACTCATAACCTAAACCGATGGCATGGTGAAGGCGATGGTACACGGGGGAAATTAAAAAATATCTTAGGGGTCCAAGATGAATGTTCAGGTTTGCATGTTGCCAACTTTGAAGAAATTGACTCATCATTACTAGAAAAATATATTGACTGGGTGGAACACCAAATACCAAGGAGAAAAGTGCAAATACTAAGGCTCGCATAAAGTCATCTAAAATATGATTTCGATTATCCGACCAAGCCGTCATGATTCTTTGGCTATGATGCAGAATATGCAACTGCCACCACCATTGAAAGTAATGAGAAGCACGATGGTACAGGTACTCAATAAAATCTAATGCGACAAGGTAAATAAAAAAGCTCACTAATGGGATCGATGTCACTCCAGGCCACCATGATTCAACGTTGAATCGGTCAAAACGCCAATCATGCAAATAAGAATCAAGCAAAAAAAATATTTCAGAAAACAGGATAAATGTAATAGCATGAAAAATTCCAAGCCGATGAAAAAGAGTGTATAAAAAATCTGTTCTTATTTCTTTGGAGTAAAAAACCTGTTTTTCAGCAGGATCAATTTTTTCCCATTTCCTTAGGAAAAAAGCAATTAGAAGCACTTGTATTATCCCGAGCAGCAACCATTCAGTCCCATCAAATGCATCTTCAGCCCAAGGCATTAAATCAGCGTAGAACAAAAATGGTTCAACCACATTTGCATATATTGCCTCTTGAACGCTTGCATAGCACGACGATAGTAGGGAATAAAGATCTAACATGATGTATTCATAGGCCGAAGAATCATTTAAGGTAAAAGCCCAAAACAAAATCCTCGCCTCTTTAGGTTGATAATAAGCGGCTCTAGAACTGCAGGGGCCCAGACATCCTTTCGGGACCAAATTCCTAGATGTGCCATAGCAATATCTCCGTCTTGAAGATCAAAGCTCGCCCTCTTTAATAGCAGCTCATTAGAGTATTCTCGTGAATTTAATTCATCGCCTAAAAATCCTGCCGCAGCCCAAGAAGTGTGACTAAACCCGCACTGTTTTGCAATCGAAATAAGCCGGGGTGATGTTTTTCCACCGGGCGCCCTCCAAATACGCTCTAGTGAATGGCCGGTTATCTCTTCAAATCTAGAATTGACTTTATTTAACTCCAGACAAAAATCTGAAGGTTTATATAGAATCACTTTTCCAGCGCTCGGACCAAACTGTGGTCTTATATAGACACCCCCAGATGGAGCATCGCCAACAAAATAGTCATGATTAAAAGTATGGGCGCCAAAATGATGCCCTTCGAGATAACGATCTTGCCAAAATTTTTTCCAACTATCATCCAATGAAAAATCACCTCGGTCAGTTTTTTCATTTGCTAAAAAAAATGTTGCTTTTACATTTTGTCTTGCAAGGATATCTGCAACCACGTCAGCAACAGACATATTTCCGGTGTCAAACGTAAGATAAACAGTTTTATTGCAGGCGGTAGCTCCATTTTTAGCGGTCGTTTCATTGACTGCTGAATTCAATGATTTAGCCAAGGCTATGGGTTGCGCAACAAACATTAATAAATAAGGAAAAACAAATATAGCAGTACAACCCTTTTTTAGCAGTGCGTACAATCTTACTCCCAGGAGGCGCGGGGATAGAAGAAAACACCATGGGGAGATTTGCCAACAGGTATCACGTCAATCAGCTTCATAGTTGGAATATCGATTATTCCAATCTTTTTTGCAAAACGAAATGTTACCCATAGATTTTTTCCATCTGGAGTTATTTCCATATCATCAGGACCTGATGGCAGTCCATTAATATCACCAACCTTTTCTAAGGTCTGCATATTGACCAAGCTGATAGTTGAGGCAACACGATTGCTTACAAACACATGCTTTTTATCCCCTAAAGGACGAAAATTGTGTGCGCCATTTCCTGTCGGTATGCGCTTTATTTCACGTTGATTTTTCCAATCAACCACCTCCACATAATCTGAGCCCGTAATTCCTATAAATAAATATTGATCACCTGGGGTCATCCACAAACCAGCGGGAACTTTACCAGTAGGCATTCTCCAAATAACAGTTTGGCTCTCTAAATCAATTGCAACGAGCTCATTTGAATCTTGCAGGGTAATAAATGCAATTCTGCTATCAGAAGTAAAAGCAATATGACTGGGTGTTTTTGCAAGATGGATTGATTTAGCAAGCTTTAAATCCAACCCATCTGCAGTATAAATATCGACTCGATTAAGTCTATTGCCGTTAGCAACAAACCAACGGTGATTCGGAGAGTAGCCAATTTGATAAGGATCAATAATTTTAGCTATGCGACCTTCAGCATCGCCAGTAATAGGATTTAAAAGCACTACATCATTACCAGCGGCATTTGCAACCAAAAGCGTCTTCTGATCAGGGGTCATCATTAGGTGATGAGGCTCCTTGCCTACTGGAATTGTTTTGGTTACCTTATGACTTGCCATGTCAACCAAGCTAATTGAAGCATCAGCCGAATTTAATACTATTGCAACTTTTGGCAGGCCAGTTTGAGCAGGCAATTGTGCGAAAACTACATGATTCTGAAAAAAAATGAAAGCAATGCCAAAACTGGTAAGAGCTATGAATCTTCTGTATAAATTGGATTTTTGCATATGTATATTGTAAGCAATTAAAGAACTTGAATTAAAAAACCATTACCTAAGGCTATTCAGTACTTTCTCCAGTCTTTTTAGGGATATTGGCATAGGGGTTTTTAGCTCTTGAGCATACAAAGCAACCCTCAACTCCTCTAATTGCCAGCGGAATTCAAGCAATCTAGAGTCCTCTGTTGTGCCGTATGTTATTGACCCCTTATTTTCATGAAGTAGGTTTTTCCAGGATTTAGCAATAGATTCCCAATCACGTTGACATTGCGCATCCCTAACAGGATTTGATCTCAACTTATCTATTCTCATGGCTACCGCCTTTAAATAGCGAGGTATATGAACCAATTGTACGTATGGGGTTTGAGCAACAAATTTTGGGTATATTAATCCTTGGATTTGAGACTGCATATCCAAGTGGGCGGAGGTTGAAACGGCTTTCGCTTGAGCAAGTTTTTTTTGCAAATCAGAATATGTCTGTAGCGCACCCAATACATGGCGGGCCACATCTTGAGCAATTAGTGAAAATCTAGGCTTACCATTAAGGATTCTCTCTTGATATTGAGTGCCATTTATCGGTAAAGGATCCATCAGAAATGCTCTTTCCAGAGCAAGATTTAGTATTTGCTCAATTAATTCGTCAACAGATCCAATGTTAATGAATAAAAGTCCAATCTCCCTAATTCCTGGCAACTGCTTCTGGAGCATCTTTATCAAGTCTCTCTGTGAGATTGAAAATAATCGCCGCATTCCAAGTCGATGCAATTGCCTGGCCATCGTTAGATCATCAAAAACTTCAAGATCGCAAAATTCTCCTCTGTCCACTAAGGCTGGATAGCCAAAAAAATACTCGCCATCTTTTTGGATTTCAAGCGTCTCAGATAATTCTCCAAAGCCCCAATCGCGATACCCTCCATGCTCAACCTGGTAGGTGTTTGGCAATAAAACATTAACTTGACTTGATTTAATGTCGGGACTCAATCCATTTTTAGAAATGTGATGGGTAATAGCTTGAAATGCACTTCGAGCAGACTCTCCATATGAAGATCGAAGGCGAGATAGACTTCTATCTAAATCCAATTGACGACCATGTTCATCAATTAGGCGAAAGTTCATTTCACAATGTCTAGGCAAGGATTCAAACCTAAAGTCATTGCGCCTGACATCTACCCCCTTCTCCTTTGTAAGCGAACCTACCCAAGACCACCATAAGAAGATTAATGCGGACTTGAAAGATAAGGCCGCAAAGTCTAACGAGTGGCGAGATGAACTTATGC
>CAIKFU010000047.1 GCA_903826775.1 uncultured beta proteobacterium
ATATAGATAGCATGCAACAGTTAGTAAAAACGCCAATACCAAAATGTTGTTAGCTCATTGATTTAATTAAAATGGTTGGTCCTAGCCTAAAATGCAGAGTAAATTACTCGACTGCGCCTGCATCCGTCCAGCTAGGTAGGCGGCCTGAGCGTACTGCTTCTTCCGCTGAAAAATTGAGTTCTACCTTAATGCCATTAACGGGCTCGCGCATAAATAGTTGGTAAAGATTTGAGTTATGTGCTTTACGCTCACTAAATTCAATTCCGTTTCTTGTCAGACGGTCTATGAATTCGTCTATTCCTTCAGAATTAAAACAAACATGGTCAATTCGTCCCGAGCCAAGTGCGCCCGCACCCGAATAATCTGAGTCCAACTGATCGCTTGGTGTGCGTAAATATGCATCTTGATGAGATGAGTGCTTGGCCTTTCCTATATGCAATACATCTTGGTCGCCAATATAGAGCCAATAGACTGGAAAACCAAATTCAGGATGATCGCCGCTACGAAACCCTAAGTTATTGCAAAACCAATCCCGAGTGCCCTCAGGATCATGGGTCAATATAAGAATATGCTCCATAAACCTTAGTCCCATGCTTTAGCCTCCAAATATTTATTTTTAAATTAATTATAAGTAGCGATACTTCTTAATCATACCAATAGAGCCCATTACTTATAAAGAAGAGATCTCAATTTCAATACGCTTATAAATTAAATTGTAGAAATTTTATTAGCCAGTTAAGCCCAGGCGAAAACTCTTCAACAGCAGCAAAGATGAACTAAAAATAGTCACTAATTAAAACTCTAGACTTGGATCCTACTAGAGAGCAAAATGTGCTTATCCTCATATTGCACGCCACTAGCAAGACTCTTAAACCATAGGGGTTATGAAATTAATGACTCGAGTACAAACTATTTATGTATCCCCAGAAGCTGGCTCAAAGATGAACAGCGCTTCAAAAGTAAAAATACTCCCGCAAAAAGGCATTGAAGGGGATCGTTACGCCCTTAATAAGGGTGCATATTCTCTAGCGAAACCTATAAAAATTAGGGATATAACCTTTATTTCTCGCGTTGGGATAGATGATGCAAATCACTATTTAAAGTCGATAGGCCAAGAGGGTTTTACCGACAGCGAAACTAGGAGAAATATTGTTCTTAATGAGATAACCTCAAACGAATTGAATAACTTAATTGGCAAAGTCTTTTCTGTTGGGGACGTATCATTTCGCGGTACTGAATTATGTACCCCCTGTGAAAGACCTTCTAAATTGGCAAACAAAAAATGCTTTCTTAAAGCTTTTGAAAATAAGGGGGGAATTCGTGCTGAAGCGTTATGCCTAGGAGAAATTGAAATAGGTAATTTACTCATACTGTCTAGCGAATAAATCTTGAAAAACGACATGCGGGAGCCCATCGAACTGTCCGGAAGCATTTACTTGAATGTCCTTTAAGTAAGACTGCCTACATATTTCAGTCAAATTCGAACCATATCGGTCTTTTGCTGCATATGTTGGTTATGGCTTGTTGACTACTAAATTTTGTATGAATAAGCACTCAATTTGATACAAATCAATTCGTATAAAAAAAATCCTGATCAAATACTGAATAACCTACCAAGAGGTGAGTTAAGCCTTCTAGGTTGATAGTTTCATGGAGAATTAAAGGCCTAGACTGGCCCCTTTATCTTTATATTTTGTCAACCATTGAACCAGCGGAACCGCCCTTGAAAATCAATTAGGTTAGGGAGATAAAAAATGGTTAACTCTGTGGCTTCACATGTGATGGTAAAAAACCTTGGGCTTAAAAAAGACCTTGATAGATATCCACAATGGAAAATTAATGAAGGTGCAAACCAATTTGATATTTCAATTGATGGCAAAAACATTTTAGTTCAAGAAGGCGATACCATCCTAGTTGCAGCACGTAAGGTAGGCATTGATATTCCATCTATGTGCTCAGATATGCGCATTAATCCAAGTGGTGATTGCGGTCTATGCGTTGTTGAGGTAAATGGCAATACAGAGCCCGTTAAAGCCTGTGAAACCAAAGTATCTAAAAGTATGGAAGTCATTGCTGATTCACCGGCTCTAGCTAAGATGCGCCGCTCCATCTTAAGCAATCTCCTTGGAAACCATAACGCATATTGTTTACCTCCCTGCTCATATCGCTGCCCAGCAGAAATTGATATTCCAGGCTATATCGGCCTAATTGCACAGAAAAAATATGCAGAAGCAACTGCATTAATCAAAGAAAAATTACCCTTACCGCAGACCATTGGTCGAGTGTGCCCAAGACCATGCGAGAGTGTTTGCCGCCGCTCTCAGGTGGACGAGGAACAGCCGGTCGCGATTTGTTCACTAAAGCGTTTTACTGCTGATCGCGCACGAGA
>CAIKFU010000048.1 GCA_903826775.1 uncultured beta proteobacterium
CAATTGAAGACAATGTTGGAATACAAGTGCCATGAGGCAGGCGTGGTCTTTTTAGAGGTGAATGAGAGCAATACAACCCAAACCTGTTCTTCGTGTGGCGAAAAACCACCGTCGCGGCCGAAAGGTATCGCAGGACTTGGAATAAGACAATGGACTTGCGACTGTTGTGGAGTCATCCACGACAGGGACATTAATGCCAGCAAGAACATTCTCCGTATCGGACTAGATACGCTAGCAGTAGGAGCCTCGCAGTTACATCAAGGGAAGTCAGAACCCCCTTGCTTTCGCAGTAAACTTGCGCTTTAGCGCTTAGATTGCTGGCGAAGACCTTTACGGTCTTAGCTATGGGGAGTAGTCAGGATTGGAGAAAAGTAATTTATGAAACGTTCAGTATATTCTCTTCGTAAGCAAATTATCCTAACGGTAATCTTAGGAATGCTGTTGATTTGGATTGGCACATTCTACGAGTTATATCGAAGCCGTATAAACGTTGTGCAGGAAGCGCAGGTTCGAACCGAGGTCAGGGCTCAAGTTTTTGCTGAGTATTCCCGATCTTCAGTTAAGCGGATCAATGAATTCATATTGGATATCCGTAATTATTGGACAGGAAACCGGACGGAATTTTCTTTGGCGGTGGATCGAGCTCAAGAAAACATCGCTGATCTTTCGTTTCAGGTGGCTGTAATTGATGCAAATGGATTTTTGGCGTATTCCAATCTGCAGGAATCGTTCGAACGAACCGATTTGAGTGAGCGGGAACATTTTTTAGTTCATAAAAATAAAGATGGTGCTGATGAAATATTCATTAGCAAGCCCATTAAGGGCAAGGTTTCTGGGAAGTGGTCGATCCAAGTCACTCGTCCAATTTACAAAAAGGGCGGCAAATTTGATGGGGTATTGGTGGTTTCGGTTAGTCCGGATCAATTTACCCGCTTCGCCCAGAGACTGGGTTTTGAAAATGGGGAATCCCTAACCGTTGTTAGGGATTCCGGCGAGATCTTGGCTCGGTTTCCAGATATGCCTAATAGCCTGGGGATGGTTTTGACAGGCCGTCCGTTTTTAGGTTCACAAGCGCGGCTTTCAGGCAGTTTTTCTGAGACAGCGGCGGTAGATGGGGTTGATCGTATTTTTGGTTTTTACAGGCTACCAGAATATGGTTTGATCTTTGTGTTGGGGGAGTCTCTGAACAGGGTGCTTGAGCCCTACGCTTTACATCGTAATGTAATATTGGTGAGCGCAGCCGTCATCACTGTATTGGCGATTGTGTTGTTTTTTGTCTTATTCAAATCATTGGCTGCTCTTGAAATGGCGCAGCAGCAGCTTGATACGATTATTGTTCTTAGTCCTGACGGTTTTGTGACATTTGATGCCTATAGGCGAGTGAAGTTTGTGAATCCGTCTTTTGAGCGCTTGACAGGTTTTAGAAAAGCGGATGTCGAAGGAATGGATGAGCAATCATTTGAAGCGCGGTTGGCATCTCTTTGTGAGCCTCGCTCAGTCTTGCCTAAGATGATTCAATTACGGGAACAATTAACTCCAAGTCCTGGGGAGAAGACTACGAAAACGCGTTGCCTAATCGAATTATCAAAACCCAAAGGGCGCGTACTTGAATTGGAGTTGCGAGTCAATTTTTCTAATTTTATTTCTCAGATATTGTATTTGCGCGATGTTACGTTTGAAACGGAAGTGAATCGCATGAAGAGTGAATTTCTCTCGACCGCTGCCCATGAATTGAGAACCCCGATGGCTAGTATTTATGGGTTTTCGGAACTTCTATTGCAACAAGAGTTTGATGAGCCAACAAAAAGGGAACTGCTAAGTTCTATCCATCGCCAATCTGAGAAGATGACTTCTATTTTGAATGAGCTTTTGGATCTAGCAAGAATTGAGGCCGGTCAGGGCAAAGACTTTCTCTTTGGTTCCATTAATTTGATCGAAGTTGTTCAAGAGGTTTTGTCGTTATTTAAATATCCAAAAGGCCGAGTTCAGCCTATTTTGATTAACCCTCAATCATCACTTTATGTCTTTGCAGATAAGCAGAAACTGGAACAAGTGCTTACGAACTTGATTTCCAATGCATACAAATATTCATCATCTGGTGAAATTACCATTTCTTATAAAGTCAAATCAGACAATATGGGCCAATGGTTTGGTATTGAGGTGGGCGATAGTGGGATTGGAATGTCCCCAGAGCAAAAAGTGAGAATCTTCGACCGATTTTATCGGGCAGATAGTTCAGGAGCGAGTTCAGGTACCGGATTGGGGATGAGCATAACTAAGGAAATCATTGATTTGCATCACGGGGAAATAGAAATCCAGACCGCTTTGGGTAGCGGTACGAAGGTAACGATTTGGCTGTTGGAGTACAAAATTGACCGAATGGATCAACTTTAGGCGACAACATATTGCAATGCAATAATTTTCCTATGCACAATTAATGTAAGAAAAGTGTAAGAAATATGTAAGAAAAGTGATAATATTACGAGGCAAATCTGAAAATCAGAGGAGTCCTACTTTGTCACGTGATGTAAAAATTGTTAAGCCGTATCTCACTACCCAGCAAGCGGCATTGCTGTTTGGGGTGAGTCTGCAAACAGTCCAAAACTGGACTAAGAGTGGTTTATTGGATTTTTGGAAGACGGAAGGTGGCCATAGACGAATTTCTCGCGAGTCTGTCACGCAGATGCTTTCTGAATCCAATTTACTAGCAGACACGAAGGCTGCGGACCCGGCGGCTGACGAAACCCAATCCACTAAATCGGTAAAAATTTTGGTTATCGAAGATAACTTGGATTTGCTGCGTCTGTATGCGCTGCAAATAGCAACGTGGGCGTTCGCAACGAAAATAACTACCGCAACCAATGGAATGGAAGGCTTATTGCAGCTTGGCAGCGAGGTTCCTGATCTGCTCATCACGGATTTGCATATGCCTCGGATGAATGGGTTCTGGATGCTCCAAGTCCTGCGTTCAATACCCAAATTCGATGCAATGGAAATTGTGGTGGTAACCGGCTTGGATAAAGCCAGCATTTCAAAAGAAGGGGTGTTGCCTAAGGGCATAACGATTTTTCCAAAACCCATTCCTTTTGAAGAGATTAAAAAAATATCCGAGAGTTTATTGGCTAAGCGACAGCAAATCCTGTAAACCGAATTTAAACATTGACCCATCATTCAAAAATATGTTTAGATCTGCCGCTCCTAAGAAAACAGTGTTGATAGTCGATGATCAGCCTGAAATTCGGCTATTGGTGAGATTGGCACTAAAGGAGATCTTTCTTCTAGAGGAGGCTGGTAACGCACAAGCGGCCTTTGATCACTTGTCATCTAACCCAGTCGATGCAGTGGTTTTGGATGTCATGATGCCGGGCCAGATAAACGGTAAGGAGTTGTGCGCGCGGATTAAAGCCGATCCCAGATTGGCTCATATTCATGTTGTTCTGGTTAGCGCTCGAGGACAGCAGGTCGATCGTGAAGAGGGTTTGCAAGCCGGCGCGGATGCGTATTTTGTAAAACCGTTTAGCCCATTGGCCCTAAGAAATCATTTATGCGGCGCGATGCTTTCGCAAAATACAAATGCAAGCGAATAAAAATTCATTATGAAGAATATCCTTAAATCGATTTTTAGAAATCTCCCGGAACAATCCGAATTTTTAAAAGTCAACAAATTTTCCTTTCGAGGAAATCGTCGGATATTTTATTTCGGCGGAATGGGCGCATTTCTGTTTATAGCGCTGATTGCGCTGATGTCATTGCTGTATATACGCCAACAGACCGAAGAGCGGATTGGCGCCGATTCAAAATCTTTCGTCAAGTCCTTGGATTTGATGTTCGAGGGACAGATCGATGCGATTGATGTGGCCTTGTTATCAGTTGCCAGGGATATCAGTGATGGGGTTTATGTTGAGAAGACTACTACGCAACATATTGACAGCCATCTGGAATATATCCGGTCAGGCTTGCCGCGAACTGAAATCATTCGGGCGACCAACGAGCAAGGCGATATGGTGTATGGCAATGGGGCATCGTCTCAACAGGTAAATATTGCCGATCGGGATTATTTTCAGCAATTGCGCGACAACCCGAATTTGGGCCTGTTGATTGCGCATCCGCTGATTAGCAGGGTTGATCAGAAGGCGATCTGGCCGTTTGTCAGGCGCATTAACAAGCCCGATGGGTCGTTTGGCGGCGTGGTCATTGCGAGCATGCAGATTGCAGAGATCATCAACATGTTTAATCAGGTCAGGCGGAGCTCCAGTAGCGTGATCGCCTTGCGCAATCAGGATTTCAGTTTGGTTGCCCGGCAAGTCAATGGTATGAACTCCATTCCTATTGGGGACCAAAAAGTCTCCGCGAAATTTCTTGAAGTCATCAAGGAAAATCCCGTTGAGGGAACCTATGACCAGAAGGCCAATCAAAACACTGATGGCGTTAATCGCATCATCTCCTATCGCTTTAATCCTAAGTACCACTTTCTAATTGTTGACGGCATTGATCGGGATGCCGCATTGGTCAGTTGGTATTTGGGGGTCTGGGTAACCAGCGGTGTTTTGCTTAGCTTGGCTTTGAGTATGCTTTTTTTCTTGCGTTTTATTGAGAAGAGTTGGCAGCGCGAGGAACGCGACATAATCCTTCAACGGAAAGCAGAAATCGCATTAGTAGAGCGCGCCAAAGAACATGAAAAACTCGGTTACGAGATCAAAATGCTTCAAGAGCGTCTTTCTGTTGCGACTAATTCCGGTCATATCGGGATATGGGAGTATCAGCCAACATCAGGCATCCTAGTCTGGGACAAGTGGATGTATGTATTGTATGGAATAGATGAAAGCAATTTCTCTGGCGCCTATGAAGCATGGGTATCAGGACTACACCCGGATGACAAGATGCGATGCCAAGAGGAGATTGAACTGGCTATTGAAGGGAAACATGTATTTGATACTCAGTTCCGAGTGGTCTGGCCAAACGGTGAAATACGCCATATCAAGGCTTATGGTGAATCGTTGCATGAAGATGGCAACGGGCTTTGTTTAATCGGCGTTAATTACGACATTACCGATTTCGTGCGCAGCCAGGAAAATTTGCGTCAAGCAAAGGATATTGCAGAGTCGGCCACGGTCGCTAAAGGCAATTTCGTAGCCAACATGAGTCACGAAATCCGCACACCGATGAACGCCATTATTGGGCTTACCTATCTTCTTGAGCAGATGCAGCTGCCTGGAGATGGAAAAGAACTGGTTCACAAGATCGGTATTGCCGGTAAGTCCCTTCTGGGAATCATCAACGACATCTTGGATTTTTCCAAGATCGAGGCTGGACGCATTGAGATCGAGCATGCCCCGTTTAGCCTTAATGCCCTGTTAGGTAGCCTAGGATCGATTTTGTCGGTGATGGCCAACGACAAGGACATTGAGGTCGTCATTGGATGTGTCGATTCCCAATTTAGTCCAGTCTATGGCGACAGTCTTCGGTTGGAGCAGATTTTGCTGAACCTGTGTTCCAACGCGATTAAATTTACCGAGCACGGTTTCGTGCACCTGACAGTCGACTTGGTTTCCAATTCAGAAAAACAAGTGAGCCTGCGTTTTTCCGTGACCGATACGGGCAAAGGCATTTCCCCGGAACAAATCCAGCAGATCTTTGATCCGTTTTCACAAGAAGATGTTTCGACCACTCGCAATTTTGGGGGAACGGGCTTGGGCTTAACCATCAGCCGCCAGTTAGCGAATCTAATGGGCGGGGAGATTGCCGTTCAAAGCGAGCTTGGTCATGGCAGTACATTTTCGTTTGATCTCGCGTTTGATCGGGATACCAATAGCGAAATATCTTCGCCTGAACTTAGCAATTTGCAGGTGCTGATTGCGGATGATAATCACATGACATTGGATGCCATCGGGCGGAGCACCAATGCCTTAGGGTGGAATGCTCTTACCGTTGAGTCTGGCATGGCTGCGATTAATGCGGTTCAATCGATGGTCAGCGTAACCATGTGCGATGTCATTTTACTGGACTGGAAAATGCCGGGTATGGATGGCCTGGCCGCTGCTCGCGCCATTCGGGAGAGCATCGCTGACTCAAAAGTGATGCCCATTATTCTCATGGTAACGGCCTATTCCAAAGCGGATTTACTGGCTGACCCAGATAGCCATTTAATAGACGCAGTCTTAACCAAACCAGTGACGCCATCCTCTCTCTACAATGCCGTGGCTACGGTCAAGCGCGTGCATTCGGAAGGGTTAGTGGTTCCCAGTTCTGCGCTGAATGGGCAAAGACTTTTAGGTTTACGCCTACTGGTGGTCGATGACAGCGATATAAATCGGGATGTGGCTCGCCGTATCTTTTCAGGCGAAGGGGCGCAGGTGGTGTTGGCCAACGATGGCCGGCAAGCGCTCGACTATCTGCAGTCTCATGTGAGCCAAATCGATTGCGTTCTCATGGATGTGCAGATGCCGGTGATGGATGGGTATGAAGCAACCCGCCTCATTCGATCCAATCCGCAGTTGGCGCTGTTACCCGTGATTGCACTAACTGCCGGAGCGTTTAAAGAACAAGAGGCACTGGCCAATAACGCCGGTATGAGCGGTTTTATATCCAAACCATTTAATGTGAATGAGGCGATCTATCTGATTCAAAAGCTATCAGGGCATAGCGGTATTACGAAATTCGATACTGCTACTGTGAAGAATCCCATCGTGCCCGGTACAGAGCAGGACCTGCCGGGCCTTGAGGTAGGCAAGGGATTGCTCATTTGGAAAAATACCCAGGATTACCAACATTACTTGCGCAAGTTTGTGCTCGATTACGGCAACTGCGTACAGGAATTAAATCAACTCGATTCCATCAACGCTTCCAAGCTGGCACATAAGCTTACTGGGGCAGCCGGTATGTTGGCGTTGACCGATGTTTCTACGCGGTCGGCGGACGTTGATCGACTGCTGCGCAATGGAGAAGCAGTCGCCACTGGGTATATCCATTTACAGGATGCACTCACGAGGGCGCTCCAATCCATTCAGATCTATGCGCCGACTCTGGATGAGCCTGTCTCGGAAATCTTGGAAACGCCCGATGAGGATCGCTTGATTCTCCTATTGCATCAGGCACTCAAGGCTTTTGCGAGCGATAGTCCTGCCATCATTCGGCCGGTTTTATCGGATCTGGCCTTGGTGTTGCCTGCTGAACACTTGAGGGGTTTGCAAAGCGCTCTGGAGAATTTTGACTTTCGTGCAGGCGAACTGGCTACCAATCAGCTTGCCCGACGGTTTGCTATTTTGCTGGAGCCTACATCATGACCAATCATCCCATTCTGGTAGTGGATGACGAGGCTGTAAACCTGGCCGCGATGGAGGGGATTTTAAGTGACCACTATCCGCTCGTGTTTGCTCGCAACGGCGAAGAGGCTTTGGTTGCCGCAATTAAACACCATCCCGCGCTCATTTTGCTTGATGTGGAGTTGCCGGATATGGACGGTTTTGCCGTTTGCCGTTTGCTGAAATCCGATCCCCGTACGGTTGATACTCCGGTCATTTTCGTGACCAGTTTGTCCGAGGTGGGGAATGAGAAGAGCGGTTTTATGGCGGGCGCAGTCGATTACATTACCAAACCGGTAGTCCCGGAGATTGTGATTGCGCGGGTAATGACCCACATGTCTTTGGTGAAGGCGCATTTGCTGGAGCAAAGCTACAAGGATGCGATTTACATGCTCGGGGAATCGGGTCACTATAACGATAGCGAAACGGGTGTTCACATCTGGCGGATGGCTTCGTATGCCAGAGTCTTGGCGATTGCCTGTGGCTGGAGTGTTGAGGATGCCGATCGATTGGAATTGGCAGCCCCCATGCACGATATGGGAAAGATCGGCATTCCGCAATCCATCCTCAGCAAGCCTGCCAAGCTTGACGAGCAGGAGTGGAAGGTGATGAAGTTGCATTCGCAAATCGGTCATGACATTCTTGCCAAGAGTAAGGCGCCGCTATTCCAATTGGCTGCACAAGTTGCGTTACGACATCATGAGCGCTGGGATGGCAGCGGTTATCCAGACGGCCTGGCGGGAGAGGCGATACCCCAGTCAGCACGCATCGTGGCGGTGGCCGATGTCTTTGATGCGTTAACGACGAAACGCCCCTACAAGGAAATGTGGTCCATTGACCGTACCATCGCTGCGTTGGAAGAAAGCAAGGGGAGTCATTTTGAACCCAGGTTGGTGGAACTATTTGTTTCCATTTTGCCCCAAATTCTAGAGATCAAAGCCGAATGGGATGCACGTGAGGCTTTGAATGAGTAAAGTGGAAATACCTAGCAAACGCATCTTGGTGGTTGAGGATGAAGAGATTGTGGCGGATTTTATTCGCATCACTTTAACGGAACATCAATACCAGGTGACAAATGCGGTAGATGGGGAATCGGCTTGGAATATGCTTAACTCAGGAAGTCGATTTGATGCTATTTTGCTTGATCGCGGTTTGCCGGACATGGATGGATTGGTTTTATTAAGTCGCATTAAAGGGCATCCGGATCTCCAGAAAATCCCCGTCATTATCCAGACTAGTTACGTTGATCTCAAGAGCGTTTCCGAAGGATTGGCAGCGGGCGCCCATTACTACCTGACCAAACCGCTGCAAGCAAATTTGATGCTGGCGGTAATTCATGCGGCGATTGCACAGCGCGTGGAATCGGATGTAATGCAAAGGGGGGTTCAGCTGGCAGGACGGACATTCGATTTTCTGGATGTTGGTGAGTTTAGTTTTCAAACACTAAAGCAGGCACACGAATTAGCACAGGGATTTGCTAGAATTTGTCCCAATCCTGATCGCGCAATGCTAGGTTTAATGGAGCTTCTGGTGAATGCGGTGGAGCATGGAAATTTGGCGTTGAGTTATGCCGATAAGTCCCGCTTGATGTTGGATGATCAGTGGGATGAGGAGATTGAACGACGGGCGGTAAATCCTCTATATAGGGATCGGAGGGTAACAGTCAGATTGACTAAAACCCAAGAGGAAATGCATTTTCTGATTCAGGACGAGGGGTTGGGTTTTGAATGGGATCAATATTTGGAGATTTCTCCCGAGAGATTATTCGACCCCCATGGTCGGGGAATTGCCATGGCGCGTATAACGAGTTTTGATTCGATTGAGTATCAGGGGAATGGAAATACTGTCAAAGCGACAATTTCATTGCCAAAGCTGAGCATGGACAAAACGACGTATTAGTTTCATACTCAAGTCGTGGGTATTAATGAAATCAACCCTTTCAAAGGGTTTTAATTGTCTACTTAGGTTCGAGTTGAGTCCCCAGAGCTGGGTTATTCCCAAGGACTGCTTAAGACCTCATATTCGCCTGTGCTAGACATTGTAGTAAATAGCCAATAGCGGTGGTCGGTGAGAAATTGAATTTGCACTATTCGTATGCGCCATATTCAAACAACGCTATAGTTTCGCAATGAGAAGAATCAAACAAAGAATATTAAGTGCGTGTTGTGGCGCCCATATTCTTCATGATGGCTATACAGACTTGCTGTATGTGCTGTTTCCTATTTGGCAGATGTCGTTTGGATTGTCTCTTACCGAAGTGGGGTCCCTCAAGACCCTGTATTCAGGCGCAATGGCCTCTTTGCAAGTTCCATCAAGCATGCTGTCTGAAAAAATTGGCGAAAAGAAGTTGCTTATTTTTGGAACCCTTATTGCGGCAATAGGATTTCTCTTGTCAGGATTAACGGGCGGGTTTATTGGTTTGGCACTTTGCTTGATATTGAGCGGTATTGGGGCGAGTGTTCAACACCCCATTGCCTCATCGCTAACATCCCATACCTTTGAAGGTCCAGAGTTAAGAGGGGCATTGAGCATATACAACTTTTCTGGCGACATTGGAAAGGTGTTGTTGCCATCCCTTTGTGCAGCGTTATTGGCGATTTGGGATTGGCATGCGGTAACCAGCCTGATGGGTTTGCTCGGGTTGGTCGCTGTAATCACCTTGACCATCCTGATGCCAAAATCACGCAATGCGCCTATTGCGAAGACCGAAGAACAATGTAGCAATGGGGGGACGGCGCAAAATAGTAAACAAGGCCAGTTTTTCAATTTGGGATTTGTGTCTTTATCGTCCATTGCCGTAATCGATAGCGCCACCCGTATGGGTTTCCTAACTCTATTGCCTTTCTTGTTGCTATCTAAGGGCTCAACAGTTTCCCAAGTTGGTTTTGCTTTGAGCTTAACTTTTGCTGGAGGTGCTGCAGGGAAGTTTGTGTGCGGGTTTATAGCGGCACGATTTGGTGTGATTAAAACCACCCTGATTACGGAAATTGGAACAGCCATGTTGATGGTATTAACTTTGCCGCTGCAAGTAGATGCCATCATGCTTTTGCTCCCGGTAGTGGGCGTCGCGCTAAATGGTACATCCTCTGGTCTTTATGGAACAGTGCCCGAGCTTGTGCCTTTGCATATGCGCTCTCGAGCATTTGGGGTTTTTTATACCCTAACCATTGGCGCTGGCGCCATTTCACCGCTTGTCTATGGCTTTGCGGGAGATAGGCTTGGGGTACCCCAAGCTATTGTTGTCATTGCCGGCACGGTTTTATTGGTGTTACCGATGACGCTGGGGTTAAGAAAGGCTTTCCGGCGATTGGTAATTTAAGAAGGGTATGAAGGGCTCCCTAGGGTCGAAAAATGCCTGCGAGCTTGGTTGGAGCTAATGGCAGATCAGCATCTCGTAAGCACCTGAAAAGGCAATTCAAGTATAGAGATCCTGTTTGACCAAACGCAGGCGTACTCTTGGGATCCAATAAGCCTAAAATGTTAGAAAAACCGATTAACAAAGTTATGTTTGTCTCTAGGCGTAAGGCGTGCCGTGAAATTTCATTTCATGCTTTTTATTCGACTCTAACTACTCAATGCGGACGATGCTGAGGCGATATAGCTCTTGGAATGCACAAACCCTAATATTCATTATTAGCATTTGGATGATGGGTTGCGCCCTTGCAGCCGATTCAGAAACCGCCACCAAGTCACAAGGCGTAAGCAATGATTCAACTTCATTCTCGGCATTTGACCCCATTTCCCAATCGAAGGAGAATCGACGCTGGACCCTATCAATTGAAGCCATCGCATTAAAACGCTCGAATTCCAGTGTGAGCCAACCATTGGTTAGTAGCTTGCCCGGGAATTCAACCACCTTCGTGGGAACCGCATCAAATCCTGGGGTTGAAGTCTTTAACAGCAATCAATTTGATCAAGGTATTGGTGTTGGTCCAAAATTGACCTTGAACTACCTTGATGATTCTGGTTATGGCTTGGAGTTGTTGTATTTCAACGTCCTGAATCTAACCGCGACTAAGACCATTGGTCCTGAAAACTCTCCCAATTGGTATGTAATGCGGGCTCCAGGGGCATTTCCTGCTTTCTGGCAAACTCAGGATTTCCCCTATCAAGGCATGACATGGGGATCAACCACGAATCTCTATAGCGCTGAAGTCAACGCCAAATCGCAAGTCTCGAAAAGCTTTGGTTTATTGGTGGGGTTTCGTTGGATTCAGTTAAATGACAGCCTGGTGGGGTCCCTCACTCCTGGCGATCAAAATGTGCCGACATGGAAAACGTCGGGGGCCTGCGGCCTGGATCCCACTTTGACGGCAATTAATAATGCCTGCGGAGCGGGTCCACCTGCAGGCGGCTACCCACCATTTTGGACAACGAACACGTCAAACAAATTGCTTGGCTTACAGGCTGGCGCCGAAGGTACGCTACTGGAAAGTGGAAAATTCTCTGTAGGCGGAATGCTCAAGGCGGGTGTCTACAATAATCGCGCAACGCAAACTGACTGGGTCAGCATGTCAAAAGTGGTGTATTCATCGAGCGCAACTACGAATCGGGCAGCATGGGTGGGAGACGCAATGATCCAACTAAAATACCTGATTACCAATGGCCTTTCGATCAAGGTGGGTTATGAATTGCTTTGGTTGAATAAAGTTGCTTTAGCCCCAGGGCAAATTTCCCAAACGTATTCCGGCCAAAACCCAACTAGTGTGACGGCAACTGGTGTGAATACGGGTTCAAGCGTACTCTTTCAAGGAGGGACCGTGGGATTGGAATATGCTTTTTAAACACTAGTGGTTTTGGCGCCCGAGCGGGAGTGATGGTTGTGTTTTACTGACGCGGTTCGGTCCATTGGTAAACTTTTCCTTGGTAAAAATTAACTCTTCCATCATTGCGGTAATGCCATATGGAAAAGGAGCCTCGGTCTACCCGATGTGGCTCCCCCAGTATTTTTTGCACATCGGTGGGGCTCATTTCTTTAGCGAGTTTTCTCCAGTTGGCGATGGAGTTCCACCCGTCGCCCGATGTTGCGGGTTTCTGGGCATTGCTCGGATTGCTCAGCAAGGACTCCAGTTTCGTGACCCGAAGCTTTGTCTCCTGGAGTTCTTTTTCCAATTGGTCAATGCGATTGCTGTCCTGCGCTTGCGCATCCAAGGCGATTGCGAACGATAGGCATCCAATCAAGAGAATTGTTTTCAGCATGGCTTCCCTCTCGCGCCTACCGACACAGAATCGGACGTCAGTTGCCAGGACGACAAGGGAACAGGTTTACCAATAAGGCCCCGATAGCCCCAGACGCCTCCAATTTTGCATCGTTTGGATACACCGTCAAGAGTTCACCCATCCTCTTTTTGATGGCCGACTCTAAAGCCGGGGATGAGGTGCCATCCGGAATGCATGTTCGACCGCCTTTTGTTTTGCCATCGGCCATGTCCATGCCTAAAGCGATTCCTTGACTAACGCCAAAAATGTAAAAGCGGCAGACGGTTTGGGTTTGTTTGCCAGGGTCTTGGCATACTTGCCGAAGGTCGCCAAGTGTAAAGTCGCCATCCGCTGCAGATGCGTTTGCCGATAGGCACTGCAAACACAGGCAGAGTAAAGTTGCGGAAATGGCTTTCATGGTTGTAGTTCCTTAATTGTTGAGGCTAGAAATAGGTATTTCGTAGTGAGCATTCCAATCATAATCAAAATACTGATGGGAACAATCGAGCTTGCTTGGCAAAACCATTACCTTCTGGCGCAGAACCGGTTTATGAATGCCATCTGGAGTGTTTTATCCAGAATGGGTTTCCAAACCAATTCTTTTTGTGAATACAAGGTCTTTCCCCCTTGTGCATCCCGATCCTTAAAGAGGTCTGCATCGCCAATAGCAAACTCCTGGTCTTCGCAACTGAACAATTGCGTTTCAGACTTGGATTGATACTCCACTTTTCGTTTATTCAATTCGATGGTTTGGGCGTTCCTGTAATTGGTAAAGACCATTACCGAAATGTGGAACTCATCCACCCGTTTAATGCTGGTGGTTGAAAAGGTTATCGACGCATCTTTATGGATGGGATCAGCGAAATCAATCCACTCTGATAGGGCATTGGTGGATACCAAAAAAAGGCAGGGCAGCAGTAGGTATTTTATATAAGCCATTTGGTGATGATAATCATTCGGACGCTTGTACTGACCGATTTCTGAAATCTTTGAGGGCAAGGGATTCGTAGCGATGGGTGGAGGGCGAATGCACGGGGCGGTTAATTAAGGAGGGCTTAAAAGGAATGAATATGCATTCTTGCATGGGATGCACGATAATGCATTCGTTCATTGCATTTATGGGCCTACAGGCTTTACGTTTTTTAGGAAACTCCAGATTGGGTAATACCTATCTCCTCAAATTAATATTCATAACCGAAGCCATAGTTTTTTGAAGTTCATCTACTCTTTACGCCTCTGTGGGGCATTAATCACTTTCTTCATAAGTGCATTTAGTCTCGCTGGCGAAGTAGAGGAGACAACGGAGCCTTTGGGTTTTAATATGGATAATTCGTTGTCTTTCACAGGCAAAAGCCCTTCTGCTAATTTAGGTAGTCTTGGACAATGGAGCGTGTCTTCTGTAGTTACGGCCATTGGATTTAAGCAAACCAATCCCGTAAGCGATGGTATGGATTTTGGAAACGCCCAATTCTTGATCCAAAAAAATGAAGGCATGCTTCAATTTTTTATTCAAACCGGCCTGTATTCTGTCCCGGTACTAGGAAAAAATTACACTCGTAGCCTAAGCGAGGCTGTGAATACCTATGGTTACATTCCTCAGGCATATGCCACTTATGTGCATGACCAAAACTGGTCTATTTCCGCTGGAAAGCTGCCCGCCATGGGCGGATACGAATCGACCTTCACTTATCAGAACTTAAATATCCAAAGGGGCTTGCTATGGGATCAAACCAGTTCCGTATCGTATGGAACGCAGGTTAATTATTCCAAAGACAGTTTGACTCTAGCCCTGACATGGAATGATGGATACTACTCAAACAAATTCAATTGGGTCGGCGGTTCGGCATCCTATCAATTGGATAAAAAGCAAAATATTGGATTTAGCTGGGTTGGATCAACCAGCGGGAATTCGCAGACCACGGCCAATACCCCTATCTTGCAAAACAATTCGCAGATTCTGAATGCTTTATACAGCTATAGTTCGGATAAGTGGTACTTTGCACCGTATTTGCAAATGACGATCATCCCGGTGAACGGGGCGATTGGAATTACTTCTGAATATAAAACGTATGGCGCTGCTATTTTGGCGAGCTATCGATTTGCTGGTTATGAATCAGAGGGTTTTGGCCATGCCAAGGCGAGCTTGCCGGTTCGGTTGGAATATATCGCCGAGAGGGGTGGGGTGTATGGCTCTTCCCAATCCATGCTGTATGGGCCCGATAGTTCGGCGATTTCCATCACAATAACCCCCACCATTCAATACGATCAATACTTCGCGCGCGCGGAAGGTTCCGTGGTTCGAATTAATAATCCCGAGCCTGGGTTGGGTTTTGGTTCCAGCGATTCAAAAAGGTCTCAGTTTCGTTTGATGTTGGAAGTCGGCCTTCTTTATTAGTCTAGTAGTATGGGTGCTTATTGTCGCGATATGGATTAGTGATAAAGGTCTTTTATGAACTATAACTTTTTAGAACTTCCGAACTGGTTGGTTTTCATTCTCTTCCCAGTTATTTCTTGGGTCGTCTTGATGCTCGTTACCCTTCTGCTTCGAAAAGTCTCCCATCGATGTGGATTCAACGACTCGGACTCAGATGTGATTGATACCGCAACACAAAATGCCATGTCAGGGGTGTATGTTGTTTTGGGGTTTGTTTTGGTTTTGGTAATGACCACATCAAACGAGGTGGACAGTAATATCGCAAAAGAGGCAAGTCAGATCGAAAGCCTGGATCGACTGCTGGTGATGGAGGGTTCCCCGCCCGCTCTATTAGCTCGACAATCTCTTCTAGTTTATGCCAAGTCCATTGTGCGTGATGAATGGGAATCCCTTGCCGGGGGTACGGGAAGCAGGCAGACAAGGGCATATGCCAATGGGCTATTTAAAGACATTGAGGGGATAAAACCCAATACTAGTCGACAAGTGATTTTGTATGCAGAGATTATTAAAAGAAATGATGAAATTGAGCAATCCAGAAATCTGCGAACTCTCAGTTCAAAAAGTAGACTTCCCAACCTGTTTTGGGGAGTTAGTTTTTTCTCGCTGCTGGGCGTTATTGTGATCGCCGCGATGCGGTTGAGGCAACCAACAACCATTAGCATCATTGCCCTTGGCGTTCAAGTTGGTATGGTGGCATTGTTATTTACAGCCGTGATGATTTTGGACTTGCCGTTTTTGGGGCAGACAAAGGCCTCCTCAGAGCCTATCAGCAAGACAATACAGGTTATCGAAGCGCGGAACTAGAGACAATATCTTTGTTTGCTGACCATCAAAATTGCTTTTGTCTTGCGATGGCATCTCTTCTTACTGCGGCAAGGGCATTTTTAAGGTTGAAATAGAAACGCGAATTCTTTTCATATAGCCAATTTGAATAGATCTCTGCTTCATAGCTATCAAGCGTCACCAGAATCTTTTCTAGCCCTTCTTTGGAATTAACCGTATTTGTTTCTTCATCGAGTTCTCGTAAATTGATGAACATGTCGTTCATCAAATGCTCCACAGGAAACATTCTGATAGAGGTGATTAATTTATAGGCGGGATAAATAAGGGCAATAAATGCCAGAATGTATGCCCAGATGTTTTCTAGTAAGCTTGCCATCCAAAGGGGCAAATAATCAAAAAGAGATGGGACGCCTTTGTCATAGAATCGTTTGGCAATAGGACTTAGCGCGAACTTGTAGTCTAGGTTTTGTGGGAAATACCCTGGTTTAGCAAAAAAGGAATCGGCATTTGAGCCGATTTCCTTCGCGGCAAGCAAATAGGCCCATTGAATCGCGGGATGGGTTCCTTTTTCAATTAATAAATTCGTTGTAGAGGCCAGGATGGTGATGTCCTGGCTTGGAAAAATATTTTCAAGATCGATCGACCCTTTGGGTATTGTCAACTTTTGAAGGTAGGGTAATTTTTTTAGATACGCATCGGCAAGCGGGAAATTCATGATCTTGATGTTCTTTGCGGCCAGTAATTTCTGAACCGTTTCCGATTGAAAGTTGTCAACCATGAATACGGCATCTAGAGAGCCCGCAAGCAATTGATTTGCCGCATCCTTGAAGGGTAGTTCAAAAAAACCAGTTGTCTTGGGATTCGATTTTTCGTTCAGCTGGTAGAGTTCTTTAAAAAGCTTGTTGGTCACGTTATTTACCGGCCCAATAGCGATTTTTTTATTGGAGAAGTATTCAAATGGGTCGTTTGTGCTGATCGTGTCACCCCTGTAAAAAATCCAGATGGGGGCATATTGAATACTGCCAAGCGAAACCAGATTTGGATAGTCCTTTCCCGCTGCCGCGCCGGCAGTAAAAAAACTGGCGCTAACCCGAGAGGCGTCATCGTTTAGGTCGCGCAGTCCATCGCCTAAGCCCTTTGTGGGAATTAGTTCAAGATTAATTCCTTTGTCCTGAAACAGGGCATGAAATTTTTCGGATATGCTGATGTAGGATGATCCTTCCTGACCGATTGCCAATGACACGGTTTTAGGTGGGAATGGCTGGATATAAATGGCTAATCCAATGATGATGGAACATATTAGGAAGCTGATGACGCCATAAAAGCGAAATACCTTGATCCAGCCTTGATATTCCTTGCTAAAGAATTTCCGAGTGTATCGTTTGAAATACTGCAGAAAAGTAGTGACGTGGTAATCCATGGTTTCTGGTTGTTTGGGTTGTTAAAGACGAATTTAGTCTTGATCAATTGAATAAATTAAAGCGGCCTTTTTTAATCTGCCGTTAAAGCGATAGACGCGTTCGTTATCCGTATTGGTATTGGGTTTTGGCATGTCGGTTGAGCTTAGTACAACTTCATCACCAAAGACGCCATTGAGTTTGACTCTACTCCCTTTGTAAAGCTCAAGATACGAAGCGCCATCGTCGGTCTCAAGGTCTACTAAATCACGATCCATCACCTTAGTTTTGGGAACTTCCAATATGAGGCTGCCATGAATCTCCAATCGGCTGCTGCTGAGGTTGACTCCATCTTCGGTAGGATTTTTTACTTCCAGGCTTTTAAGCCGGATATGGGAATTGTTAATATCGATACCGTCATCGGCTGAATAAAGGCTTTTGATGGCATCGATATTCCACTCATGATGGCCAACCCCAATCACGGAGATTGCGTCGATATCATCGCCGGTATCAATCAGCTTTGCAGACTTGGGGCTGATGTATTGATCTTTCCTTCCCAGATAGCTGGCGGTAATTAAGAGGGCGGAAAATCGGGAAAGGGGATTTTTGCGATTCATCTTGACGGATAAGCCGTCTTTGCTGGCATCAGAAAAATTGCCTAAAAACCACAGGCCGCCGTTATCGGCAAATTTGATCGGCTTGAAAGATTCATCGGCCGCACTGAAGTTGAGTTTTTTGGCGGAAAGTTGTGACCCTTGGTCAAAAATGAGGGTTGATCGCTTAAGGCAACTGCCTTTAAAAACCCCATTAATTAATAGCAGAGCAACATTGTCGCTGGCAGTCACTTTGACATTCTTTAGGACCCGCACTTCGCCTTGAATGATGTAAATTTTTTTCGAGCTTAATACTTTGTTTTTTCGAATGAGTGAAGGAAGTACCTCAAATTTTTTTATCATTGCTCTTTCACCCAGTGGATTGGAATAATTCATTCTAGTTAATCATAATATGATAATTCGCGATTGCGTTCATAATTGGCGCATCCATCGTATTTTTAGTGAATAAATTATGAGTCATTTCTCAATGATGTTACGCAGTGTAGGCTTTATTTTGATTGCGGGGTTCTCTTTTTCTGCTTTCGCACAATCGAGCTCTGTTTCAACCATTGCGGGCCTGGAGTTTGAGTTCATAGGTACATACGACACTGCCCGACTTGATCATATATTGGGCCCGGAATTGGATGAGTTCATGAAGTCCTCAACTTTGCCAAAAGAGTTTAAGGGAAAATTTCCCAAGGCGAAATATCCAGTCAAATTGTATCGAGTGAAGTATTTATCCGTTGTTCCCGAGTTCAATAATTTGCCCACCAAGGCCTCTGGATTGATCGCGATTCCTGTGACGAATTTGGCTGCAGGCTCATTTCCAAAATCGGCCCCCTTGGTTTCATACCAACATGGCACCGTATTTGATAAATCCTTTGTACCATCAAATCCTGATAACTCGATGGAAACTCGGATCATGATTGCGCGTTTTGCATCGCAAGGATATGTGGTAATTGGGGCAGACTACTTTGGTCGGGGGGTCTCGGATCTTCCTGATAGCTACCTAGTAAAGGACAGTACAAGGCAAGCCACATTCGATATGTTGTGGGCATCGAAAAATATCTTGGATTCACTCAATATCCAGATCTCCCGTTTTTTTGTTAGCGGATGGTCTCAAGGGGGTTGGGTGACAATGCAGTTTTTAAAGAAGTTGGATCTGTCTGGCATAAAGGTCACGGCTGCGGCAGCGGCTAGCGCCCCAGTGGATATTTACCTCACCACAAATCGTTGGCTGAATAACTATCAACCGATTGATGCAGTCTACTTGCCCGGAGTCGTGGCCATTCAGTTGCAAGCGCAGGAATACTACTTAAAGCAGGTTGGCTTGCTGGATTCGGCAGTACGGCCAGAGTACGTGGAGGCATCGCGCAAGTTATACGAAGGAAAAATAGATTGGGAAGCTTTTTCTAAACTGACCCCGGCTAAATTGCCCGATTTCATTAGGCCAGAGTTTGCTAAATCCGGGCTATTTGAGCAGGGTCCTTACTGGCAAACTCTAGACAATAATCAGGCTTATCGGTGGCGTAGCGATGTTCCGCTTCGGGTCTACTATGGCGGGAAGGATGAGGTAACGCCGACCGCTATTGGATTTTTGCCTCAGGAAACGCAAAAATTATTGGGTGGCAAAAAGGCTGAGGCAATTAATTCTGGTGCCAATGCTGACCACCGTGGGGTGTTTCTATTCGGGGTTTTAGACCAAAAAAAGTGGTTTGATGGTTTCTTGAACAAGTGAAACTCTCCACCCGTCAAAATTCATCACACATTAAATCAATTGGAAAGAATCAGCCAAGCGGCAAGGCCGATTGCTGAAAAGAAAATAGTGTAGCTAACGAGGGGGCCTAGGAAGATAAAATACCGGCTTGGCAGCTCGGCCTTGGACAAGGTCCTGATAAACGCCTGATATTGGATTGCTGACAAAAAGCAAATGAGCGATCCCATGGCAATAAAAAATATTCCAATGAATGCAGAAATTTGAACGCTAGTGACGGTAATGTCATTGGCGATTTTCAAGAACTTGACGAAAAGACCAAATCGCTCAATTACAAATCCCAAGGCAATAAATGAAATAGAAGATCGTTGCCATGCGAGGAGTGTGCGCTCGGCAGCAAAGAAAACTTGTGGGTTATATGGCGTTTGCATTTTTGTTTCCATGATTTACCTAATTAACCCAATGGCGCCTGAAAGGATATGTATTCCTAAAATAATTAAAACAACTGGGAAAATTTTATGACCATATTTCCGAATTATCCCTCCCAAGACTTTATTCTTGACTAGGAGATATCCCATGCCACACCAAATAGCAGTCATTGCTGCAAAGATTGCCGAATAGGTCGCTATGGAGTTAATGGAGGTTGCAAATAAGGGGACGTAGACCCCGATATTGTCACCGCCATTGGCAATCGTAACACCCATGACGGCCAGTATTTGTGAGTGAAGGCTTTTTTCCACCCGATGTTCTTGCGCTTGAATGGTAAGGATTTCCCCATCCTCATCTTCCAAAGGTTTTCTCCAAAGGTCCGGTAATTTTTGTAAACCAAGATATAAGGGAGCTAAGCCGAGTAGAGCAACCCATTCCGGGGGAATAGTCAGTGCCAAGACGGCTGCAACTGTGCTTGCTAGTACTAGTAATGCAATCCCAAGGAACTGCCCAAATACAATAGATCGACGTAACAATTTTGGATCCGCAAAGAAGGCGGCCAGTAAGAAAATGTCATCAATATTGGTTGATATAAAGACAATGGCGCCTATACCCAGATCGGTTGGAAGGGTATTAATGGAAAAATTCAAGAATAATCAATTAGGCAGGTTAGCAGTTCATGGTTGTTGAACAAAGCGGTCGCTCGGTGAACCTTAATAATAACTCTATTGGCCGGATACCTTGATGGCTGTGATGAACGCTAGGCCCGATGACTCGTGGGAGCTGTAGGCATTTATTGTTTTCTTCTGATGAAAATTTGAAATGAATGCGCCGGATTATTCGGCGCGAATGTTCGATTCGCTCACGATTTGAGAATACCGCAACTGCTCTCTTTTAATCAAGGCGGCAAAATCTTCTGCCGAATCGGCAACCGCCAAACAGAATTCGGATGGCGCCGAATTTCTCTCGGGGTTCATGCAGGAATCAAAACAGTCGGGACTGATTGATTCGCTGATCAAGAAGCATCGCGTGACAGGGTTGACTGTAGCCGCCTAATTTTAGGAATCTAAGCTAAAGGCGTACAACAGTCGAAACCCTCTAACTCATTGCGTGTTCAGGAACTGAAGAGCGAATGAGGTAATCGAATGCCGCCAACGAAGCCTTGGCACCATCGCCCATCGCAATAATGATTTGCTTGTAGGGAACCGTCGTGCAGTCGCCGGCAGCAAATACGCCGGGCAAGGATGTCTGTCCTTTGTTGTCAACGAGGATTTCGCCGCGCGGCGAAAGATCTAGGGTGCCTTTGAGCCATTCGGTATTGGGCAGCAATCCGATTTGCACGAAAATTCCTTCGAGCTCTATGGTGTGGTCGGCATTGTTGGTGCGATCCTGAAAATGCAATCCATTAACTTTCTTCCCATCACCCAACACTTCCTTGGTGAGCGCACTTACGATCACGGTGACATTGGGAAGGCTAAACAGTTTTGCCTTTAATACCGCATCGGCGCGCAATTGGCTGTCAAATTCAATCAAGGTCACGTGGCTCACAAGACCGGCCAGATCGATCGCGGCCTCAACGCCGGAGTTGCCACCGCCGATGACGGCGACGCGCTTGCCTTTAAACAAGGGGCCGTCGCAATGGGGGCAGTACGCCACACCCTTGTTGCGGTATTGCGTTTCGCCCGGAACATTCATTTCCCTCCAGCGTGCTCCGGTACTGAGGATCACCGATTTGCTTTTGAGAATCGCGCCATTGACCAATTGCACTTCAATGCCTTGATCGGTTTTTCGCAATGCATCGGCGCGCTGCAGGTTCATGATATCCACTTCGTAGGTTTTGACGTGTTCCTCAAGTGCCTGTGCGAGCTTGGGTCCTTCGGTTTCCTTGACGGAAATAAAATTTTCAATCCCCAAGGTATCCATAACCTGTCCGCCAAACCGTTCGGCCACGATGCCGGTGCGAATGCCTTTGCGCGCCGCATATATTGCCGCGGCTGAACCGGCGGGACCGCCACCAACAATCAGCACATCGAATTCGTCCTTGGCGTTGAGTTTTTCAGCATCCTTTTCGGGGCTGCTGGTATCCAGTTTGGCAATGATTTCCTCGACGCCCATGCGGCCCTGGCCGAATGCTTCGCCGTTCAGGAGTACGGTGGGGACGGCCATGATCTGCAGTTGCTCCACTAATTCCGGAAAGAGGGCACCGTCAATCATTTCATGCTCGATGTTCGGATTGACAACCGCCATGAGGTTTAGGGCTTGCACGACATCCGGGCAGTTGTGGCACGAGAGGGAAATGAATGTTTGAAAGCGAAACGTTCCGTCCAGCTTGCGAACGCGCTCGATCATTTCCGCATCCACTTTCGGCGGGTAGCCGCTGGCCTGCAAGATGGCCAGGATAAACGAGGTCATCTCGTGACCCATGGGCAATCCGGCGAAGGTAATGCGCGCCGCTGCGTTTTCCTTGGCGACGGTAAAGCTGGGTGCAAGCTTACCTTGGCCGTCGGTCTTGATGGTAATTTTTTCGGATTGTTCGGCGACCTCGTTTAAGAGTTCGAGCATCTGCGCCGAGTTGGGGCTTTCATCCACGGTGGCCGTCAACACGATCGGGTCAACGATCCGTTCAAAATACGACTTGAGTTGGGATTTGATGGTGCTGTCTAACATCACAGATTCCTTAAGGTATGCATGGGGTGAGCCTATTGGTCAGAATGGGTTTCTCTCCAATAGACTCTCCGAAGAGAGTCTGGTGGTTCAGGATGACCGATACCGTTAGATCTTGCCGACGAGATCAATCGATGGGGTCAACGTGGTTGCGCCTTCTTTCCATTTGGCTGGGCACACTTCGCCCGGATGGGAGGCGGTGTACTGCGCGGCCTTGAGCTTGCGCAGCGTTTCGGAAACGTCGCGGGCGATTTCATTGGAATGGATTTCGGCCGTTTTGATGATGCCTTCGGGATTGATGATGAAGGTACCGCGCAATGCCAGACCCTCTTCCTCGATGTGCACTCCAAAGGCGTGCGTGAGGGTGTGGGTCGGATCGCCAACCAAGGGAAATTTCGCCTTGCCTACGGCAGGGGAAGTTTCGTGCCAGACCTTGTGCGAGAAATGCGTGTCGGTGGTGATGATGTAGACTTCCGCACCCATCTTCTGGAATTCGGCGTAGTGGTCGGCCGCGTCTTCGATTTCGGTTGGGCAGTTGAATGTAAATGCGGCCGGCATGAAAATGAGGACAGACCATTTGCCTTTAAGGCTTTCATCGGTAACGGTAATGAATTTTCCGTTGTGGAAGGCCTGGGTTTTAAATGGCTGAACAGGGGTATTAATGAGCGACATGGTGCACCTTTCTGGGTTAAAAATAATCAACGACAAGGTGAATTCTCAAGGTTGCTGACCCATTTGTCTAATGAATTGATTCAATGATCCCTATTGATTTTTTAGATGAGGGAAAAACCCCTTCATTATCAATGGCGCAAAGCCAAAAGGGGGAGCACTTCCCGTTGATTGGGCTGCAGAAAACCCCCAGTTCCACTCCCCCTCGGGTGGGGTTTGGCAATGATTTACCATGGTGATACCTTTTTGGGGTCTGGCACGAAATCGGCAGCAATTCACGTCCCTGAAAAATACATTTTGATTAAACAAGGTGGCAACATGACCGAGCATTATCGTCGCAACTTTTTGAAAACGTCTGCCATGGGCACGGCAGTCATTGCCGGTGCGCCCCTGTCCGCCCTTGCGCAGAACGCCGCGTCCACTAAGCGAAGAAATCCGGTAGCTTGGGAGGCAAAGCAATTCGTTCCGCCATGGTACCAACTGGGCTACATCATTCCGCACCGCTATACGGACATGGATGCCTACCAATTTTACAAAGTCGCCCCCGAAGGCATGATGCTGGTCACGACGGGATTGGATTTATCCGAGTACACCTTGGATTCGGTCGAGTCCCAGTTGCCCCCGTTGTATTCCGCCTTGGATTTATTGGCAAAAAAACGCGTTGACCGCATTGCATTAAGCGGAGTGCCGATCGCCGCAGCGATGGGACGTCCCCGCATGTTGGCGTTGCTGGCGGAAGCAAGTCAGCGAACCGGAATAGAATGCGATACCGATCTGGAAGCCCACATCGCAACCATGAAGGCCCTGGGGGTGAGAAAGCTGGCAATCGGATCCCGCTGGTCCGATGCGGTCAATACCGCGCTGACAAACTATTTGGCAGAGGCCGGCATCGACGTGGTGGTCTGCCGCGCACAGGGCCGATCCCTTTCCGAAAACAAGGCAGCCAACGCCTTCTCGGATCACGAGTTGGCTCTTTCCCTCGGACGCGAAGCCTTGAGGGCTGCGCCCCATGCTCAAGCCTTGTTATTGCCCGGAGGTCTATGGTATGCCATCTATGCCGTGCCGATTTTGGAGGCGGAGTTTGGCAAACCCGTTCTCCTAAACGTATTGAGCACCACGAGCAATGCCATGCATTCGAAGTCCTTTCAGGAAAAAAAGCAGGGCACCGGCAAGGCAGATCCCTATTGGGGAAAAGTGTTGGCCAGCTAATAATCCGCTACCCAATCGGCGTCGTCCATTCGACTCCCGCACTCTTTATCCGGATGCATGGATTGGATTGTCGGCAGGAGATTGCGGTATGATTTTTTTGGAGATGATAAAAACAAGCCGAGTTGATGACGGGTGTTCTCGTCAGATGTTCAATAAAATAAAAGGGCCGTATGAAAGCAAAAAAACAAATTGGACTGGCAATTGTGGGGTGCGGGCGCATTGGCACATTGCGGGCCAAGCTGGCCAAGATGCATCCTTCCGTGGGCTACATTGCCGTCTCCGATACCGATCCGGTAGCGGCTGAAAAACTGGCGAAAACCGTTGGCGCGGATTATTGGAGCGTGGACAGCAACGAAGTGATGTCCTTGCCCGAAGTAACGGCGATCGATATTGCCACCAGCGAGCATGAGCACACCAAACCCCTGCTGGCTGCGCTCGAGAGAGGGGTTCCGGTGCTGGTTGAAAAGCCCATCGCCCTGCTGGAATCCGATGCCGATCTGGTACTGGCGAGGGCTCGGGAGTTAAAGAGCGATTTGCACATTGGGTACAGTCGGCGGTATAAGAATCGCTACCTGATCGCCAAGGAGCAGATTGTCCAGGGACGCTTGGGAACCATTACCGGCGCATGCGCACGCTTGTACAACTCGCGCTCCCAATGCTTTGCCATGCTCCAGCGCAACAAGGGGGCGACACCGGTGGTCGATGCCTTAACGTACTACGTGGATTTGATGGGCTGGTTGTTGGCCGACAACCCGGTTACCGAAGTGTTCGCCAAGGGTCAGAAGGGAATCATTCATGAGGCCGGATACGATACCGAGGATGTGACCTGGGCGATTCTGACTTGCCAGGATGGCGCAGTCGTGAACCTGGGCGTGAGTTATGCCTTGCCGGCAAAATGGCCCTCGGTTGGCCACAGCGCCCGCGTCGAACTCTTGGGGACGCATGGCACGCTGCTCATCAATGACGACCACACGGACCAGATCATGCAATCGGAGATCGGCTTTCCCCACGTCTACCTGTCCGACCACAAGATCGAGACGGTATTTTTGGAAAGCTCAACCCCGGGCGACTGGGCATTGGGCGATTTTTTAGGCCCGATCGCGGACGAGACCAGGGCGTGGCTCGATTACCTTGCGACCGGCAAGCCCTGCAATTTGGCCAAGCCTGAGGATGCGAGGAGAACCCTTGCCGTTACTCTGGCGATCGAGGAATCCGCGCGATCGGGCAAAATCATTCACCTGTCTTGAGATCGCCCCGTTTGCGGATTGCCCTGATAGCCTGTTTGGTTTTAGTCAATCCAAACTTTGCGAATGCCGCGTATCCCGATAAGCCGATTCGCTTAGTGGTCGCTTACCCCCCTGGCGGGGGGACCGACATCATCGCCAGGCTCATCGTCCCGGAACTTTCGAAAAAATTGGGGCAGCCCATTGTGATAGAAAATCGCGGGGGCGCTAGCGGCAATATCGGCACTGAAGCGGTTGTCAATTCCGCTCCCAACGGATACACCTTGCTCATGGGCAATGTGGCGCCCAACGCCATCAACGTCAGCATCTTTAAGAAGCTACCGTTTAATCCTGAACGGGATTTGGTCCCGATCTCCTTGGTGGCAATAACCCCCAACATCCTGGTTGCCAATATGGAGTTGCCGGTCAAGTCGGTAGCCGATTTGTTGGCCTTGGCCAAATCGTCTCCCGGGAAGATCAACTACCCGTCGGCCGGCAGCGGGACTTCGTCGCATTTGGCGGGCGTGCTCTTTGGGTTTATGGGGAATGTCAACATGACGCACGTTCCCTACAAGGGAGGGGGCTTGGCAATGAACGATTTATTGGGTGGCCAGGTGGACGTGTATTTTGCAACCATGCCTGCGGCCGTACCCTTTGTGGCGTCCGGAAAATTGCGGGCCTTGGCCGTTACGTCGGACCGGCGTTCGTTGCGCATGCCCGAATTGCCCACCATTTCGGAATCGGGTTTGACCGGGTATAGCGCGACCACGTGGTACGGCTTGTACGCGCCCAAGGGAACGGCGCCTGAAATCGTTAACCAAGTTCACCGCGCAACGGTGGAAGTGCTCAAGAATCCCGAACTGCGTGAACAACTGGTCCAGAGGGGTTTTGAGCCGGTCGGCGATTCGCCGAAAGAGTTTGCCGCCTTCATCTCCTCCGAAATTGCCAAATGGGCAAAGGTCGTGCGTTTGGCGGGGATCGAACCGGAGTAGCGGGGAACGCGATTTCCCGTTTAGGAATTGGCCCATGTTCAGGGTTAACCCCCTGAATTTTTCTGCGTTGGGTGGATTGTTTTCCCGTTCTTTCAGGCATAAGATGGCGCGAATGGGTTAATTGAGATTTTTTCCTAATCACCCTGGATTGAATATAAAAACATTCTTCTACTGTACGGGGACATTGATGAGCACACACAACGTGGTTGAGACACCCTTGGAGTCCAAGGCCTATTCAAAAGTGCTATGGCGCTTAATTCCGTTTTTATTCTTGTGTTATGTGGTGGCCTATTTGGATCGCGTGAATGTGGGCTTTGCCAAATTGCAGATGCTGGCCGACTTGAAATTCAGCGACACCATATATGGATTTGGGGCTGGCATATTTTTTATCGGCTACTTTTTGTTTGAAGTGCCCAGCAACATTATTTTGCATCGAACGGGCGCGCGGATTTGGATCGCGCGAATCATGATTACCTGGGGGCTGATCTCTTCAGCCATGCTCTTTGTTACCACCCCGGAATCGTTTTACGTGCTGCGTTTTCTATTGGGGGTTTCCGAGGCGGGATTTTTCCCCGGGATTATTTTGTACCTCACCTACTGGTTTCCTGCCGAGCGGCGCGGCAGAGTCGTGGCTCTGTTTATGACGGCCATTGCCTTGTCCGGTGTAATCGGCGGCCCATTATCGGGTTGGATCATGCAAGCCTTTGCCGGGGTCAATGGTTGGGCGGGTTGGCAGTGGCTCTTTTTGCTCGAGGGGCTGCCGTCGGTAGTGGTCGGTATTTGGGTGATTTTTTATTTGGACGATTCGATTGAAGGCGCCAAATGGTTGAGTGCCGAGGAGAAGCAGGTATTGAGCAATCGCATTGCGCACGACAAGCGGGACGTGGTGGATCATGGTGTTGCCCACACGTTTGCCAATCCCAAAGTCTGGCTCATGGCGCTCATTTATTTCAGCTTCATCATGGGGCTTTATGGCGTGAGCTTCTGGCTTCCCCAACTCATTAAAACGATGGGTGTGAAGGACGTGTTCAATGTCGGACTGTTGACCGCCATTCCCTATGGTTTTGCAGCGGTGGTGATGCTGCTGGTGGGACGCAGCTCGGATCGCTCGGGTGAGCGGCGCTGGCATACCGCCCTCATGGCGATTATGGGTGGTGTCGGTTTGATTTTTGCCGGCCTCTTTAGCGATTCCACCGTGATTGGCATTGCCGCGTTGTCCATCGCCACTGCCGGCATCTTGACTTCCTTGCCCATGCTCTGGACGATGCCAACGGCATTTTTGGGCGGGGCTGCCGCGGCAGCGGGCATCGCCATCATCAACTCCATCGGGAATTTGGCGGGGTTTGTGAGTCCCTTTATGGTGGGATACATCAAGGACGCGACCGGTAGCCCGACGCTGGGTTTGTATTTCATTGCAGTGAGTTTGTTCATCGGTGCATTGCTGGTGTTGGTCTTCGTTAAAAAACCCCAATCCAGTTAAACCGAGTTCCCATTCCTAGTGAATCCACCAGGAATGCAAAACCCCCACTAGTGAAATGAACTGACCCACAAAAGTTGGACACCTAATCCAACTAAAAAGGGTCATTTCAGAAATGGTGTGGGTTTTGTTTTATCCGCTCCAATAGGGCATCGACCGAATAAAAAAAAGATTATCCAAAGTTTGGTAAATTGGTCGCGACATGCATTTTCAACCTCAATAAAAAAGCACACCATTATGAACAACGAGACACCTGGCAGATACGAACCGTTTGGCTGGCACCATTGGCCCGACCATTTTTTCAATTCCTATCAATTTCGCAGGACTCTTGGGGAAACGCAGGAGGGTGGAGGCGCGGTCAGCGAATGTTTTCAAGCCGCCAGCAAAATGATTCCGGGGGACTTGGATAGCTGGCATGCGGAATGGATGACGGTTGCTGAACGCAATGACACCAAGGGGGATGAGGCTGAAAAGCAAGGGCATATCCAAACCGCGATGAACTGTTGGCTCAGGGCCACCGAATACTACCGTTCTGCGGAGTTTTGGCTTGATGCCGATGACCCCAGAAGGTTGCCGACGTTTACCAAATGCGAGAACGCCTCGCACAAATGGCTGAAGTATTTGCCGGGCGAAGTGGTGGAGATTCCGTATGAGGGTGGAAAAACCTTGCCTGCGTATTTCATCAAATCCCCCGCAGGCGGTGACAAGCAACCCGTCCTCATTTCGTTTGGGGGACTCGATTCATTCAAGGACGAATTGTGGTTTATGACGGGGCGCGGCGCGGTTCAGCGCGGCATCGCCGTATTGCTGGTGGATGGTCCCGGACAGGGCGGTGCATTGCGGCGTCAAGGGATCGTTTCCAGGTACGACTACGAAGTTCCGGTGGGAAGGTGCATCGATTGGCTCGAGAAGCGATCCGAGGTTGATCCCAAACGCATCGCGGTGAGCGGTTCGAGCATGGGTGGGTACTATGCCGCCAGGGCGGGATCGATGGAACATCGCTTGGCTGCCTGCATCTCCCACGGGGCGATCTGGGACATTGGCAAACGGTTTGCTGATCGTGGGGACGATCACGCCCTGGCCGGACACATGAAGTGGGTGATCGGAGCAAAAGATATGGCCGAGGCCGTGGTCAAGGCAAAGGATTTTAAATTGGAAGGGGTGCTCGACCACATGCAGTGCCCATACCTGGTCTTGCACGGCGGTCACGACGTATTGGGTGTCGAGACTGTCAAGCTGGTTCACGACTACGCCAAATCCAAAGGCATCAACGTGACATTGCGTTTGACTTCGGCAGAAGAGACGGGCGCGGAACATTGCCAACACGACAACCCGACCCTAGGTCAGGAAATCATGATCGATTGGCTGGCCGATATCTTTGGAATTGATCAGCGAAAAATATTCAGCAAGTAAGGCAATTTCGTTCAAGGGGGAATTGCACCCTCCTTGAACGAAATTGGCCGCATGGCAGAATCCGCAGGTGGGTATACCGCGTGGAACGCCCAATAGCAATTTTCTAAAAGGCGTTTTATGCTTCCAATTGATAATGGGGGGGTAAATAACCAATGAAATGCATTAAATTTCTATTGCCCATAGCGCTGATTGTTTTTGGTAACGCATGCTCGGCCCAAGGGTATCCCAATAGACCCGTCAAAATACTCGCAGGCTATCCAGCCGGGTCTTCTGTGGATTTGTATGCGCGAGCAATCGGTTCAAAATTGCAGGAAAATTTTAAGCAAGCCTTTATTGTTGAAAATAGAGTGGGGGCGGCTGGGACGGTAGCCGCCGAAGCAACGGCGCATGCGCCTGCCGACGGTTATACCTTGCTAAGCACCGCATCCCAAATTGCCATCAACCCATTTGTCCAAAAACTCCCGTTTAATACGGAAAAAGATTTAATCCCGGTTGCGCAAACCTTGTCGATTAGCTACCTCCTGTTAACGGCACCCAACTTTCCAGCGAACAATTTAAGCGAGTTGATTGAGTACGCCAGAAAGAATCCCAGGAAATTGAATTACGGGTCTTACGGCAACGGTTCGGGCCCCCATTTGGCTATGGCCATGCTGCAAAAAGTCGCAGGGATTGAAGTGGTGCATATCCAATACCGGGGTTCTGGGCAAATGCTAACTGCGTTAATGAGCGACGACATTCAGTTGGCGTTTGATACCACGACTGCGACCTTGGAATTTATCAAAGCGGGAAAATTAAAGCCCATCGCAATTGGTGGACCGAAGGCGGCGGAGGTGCTGCCGAATATTCCGCCGATTGCGCAAACCTATCCCGGGTTTAATGCCGATGGTTGGCAGGGAATCTTTGCTCCCACCGGAACACCTGATGACGTGGTCAAAAAACTCAATGTGGAAATCAATAAAATCATTCAGGCAAAGGAATTCCGCGATTTAGCCAAGTCAAGGGGCGTCATGGTCAGCCCGCTATCTCAAGAGCAATTTGCCGATTTTGTGAAATCGGAGTTAAAAAAATACGAACAGATGGTTCGGGAAAACAACATCTATTTGGAATAAATTCCCTTTTTGAAAAATTGAGAGAACGTGGATTTATTGAATTGCCACCCATACTTGATATGATCAACAAATGCGCCTAGTTAAAATCGTATTGCTGGTATTTCTGGTCATTGCATCGAGCAGTGCAAGGGCGGAATGGGTTAAATACCCTAGTGCGAGTAAATTCGTTCAATACTCCTACGAAGTGTTGAGCGGAAACAAGAAAAGCCAATACTTCAAGATCAAGCTACTTAGCAATTATTCAAAGTCGCAAGAAGTGACGATCAAAAATCAAAGTATCGCCTTTCTCTCGAGAGTAGATTACGAAACCGTCAACTGCAGCGGCAAATCCAAGCAGGTCCAAATAACCGCATTTGAATTGTTCGAGGATGCCGATGCCAAGGGGTGGAGCTACAAGGGCTCGCCCAAGAAAATCCAATGGGACAAAGTCGCTAAGAAAAGCACTCTGGATAGCCTGCTGACGGATATTTGTTCCGGGGGGTAATTGGGTTTAACCTTAAATGGATTAGGCAACGGGGGATTTGCAATGGGCGTTCGCAAAACATGCTTGAAATCGATTCTTGGCGGAATGATTCTATTGGCCGGCATGGCCATCCATGCCGAGCCGATGCAATTTTTGCCAATGGACAAACCGCAAAAAATTACCGTTTTTGTGGCCAAGAAATTCGTTACGATGGATCCCGCTATTCCCACGGCTACTGCAGTGGCGATTTCGGATGGAAAGATTTTGTCCGTCGGTTCGCTATTGGATTTAAAGCCTTGGCTAGATAAATACCCCTATGAGATTAATCGGCAATTCGCCGATAAGATCGTGTACCCCGGGTTTGTCGATCCGCATAGCCACCCTTTGATGGGCGGCATCACGCAAACCAGTTTACCTTTGACTTTCCTGCCTTTGCCCAACGCCTGGGGCAAGCCCTTTCCCGGCGTTCCCAATCTGAAAGCGGCGATTGCCAAGCTCAAGGAGTATTCGGCGGCGATTGCCGATCCGAATGAGATGTTGCTGGCGTGGGGATACGACATCATTGCCATGAAGCAGACCCCCGATAGTGCGATGCTCGATGCGGTGTCCACTATCAGGCCCGTGATGGTGTGGGATTATTCGGAGCACAACCTCTTTCTCAATTCAGCGGCGCTGAAAAAATACGTTGCCGATCCTGAGAGTGCAAAAAAGATCGTGGGCGTTGGCGTGAATGCCGATGGCACGCTCAATGGCCAATTTATCGGGGTGAACGCCTCGCAGTATTTGATGGGTTTTGCCGGCAAGGATTTTTTGACTCCGGACAGGCTTAGCAAGGCCATGCTGTACTCCAACGATCTGGCGCAGCAGGGCGGCGTAACGACGACGGCGGAACTGACCTTTGGATTATTCGATGTGGATTTCGAGAAGATGATGATGAGTAAATTCACCAACTCCAATATCACTTCCTTGCGCATCGCCAACGTGGTCTATGCCGATCCGTTCATTGCGAAGTATGGCGAGAAGGCGATCGAGGAGGCGCAGGCTTTGCCAAAACTGAACAACGATCGCCTTTTTTTCAAGGGGGTGAAATTCTTTTCCGATGACGCGTACCTGTCGAACATGATGGGGCTGCAAAATCCCGCCTACACTGACTGGCACAAGGGCATTATTTTTTATCCCAGCGCCCAGAGTTTGGAGAAAGCGATCAGGCCTTGGTGGAACGCCGGCTTTGCGGTCCACGTGCACAGCAACGGTAACGGCGGCATAGCCAACAGCCTGAATGCACTGCAGATGTTGCAGGATGAAAAGCCGCGCTTTGACCACCGCTTTACCTTGGAGCATCTAGGTCTGCCATCTTCGATGATGGTACGCAAGGTCAAGGAACTGGGCGCAATCGCGAGCGTCAACCCGTCCTATTTCTATACCCGTGCCGGCGTTCAGGTGGAGGATCTGGGTACCGACCGCGCTTCGTATGCCACCCGCACGGGCAATCTTGTCAAGGAGGGCGTTATCGTAGCCCTGCACTCGGACAATCCCGTGGGCCAACCCCTTCCCCTTAAGGAGGTATGGGCCGTGGTCAATCGCCAGAATCTGTATACAGGTGATCGGAAATGGGCCCCGGCCGAAGCCGTGAGCGTTGAGCAAGCCATGCGCATGGTAACGATTGATGCCGCGTACGTGATTGGCCTGGAGAACCAAGTAGGCAGTATCGAGCCGGGAAAATTCGCCGACTTCACGATCCTCGCCGAGGATCCCATGACGGTGCCCAAGGAAAAAATCAAGGATATTGCGGTGACGGGAACCGTGCTTGGCGGCCGCTTCATTCCGGTATCCGAAACCCGCCAGCCCAGACCGTTCTGATTTTCCGGTGGCCTTTTTTCAGTCATGAAAAATAGCCTTGTCGAGGCATGGAGGGGCAATTTTTTCTGCTCATGCGACTGAAATCCAAAACGAATAGAATGGCTCTATCCATTTTTTATGATTCAACCTTAAGGAAATTTATGTTATTTGATCGTTACGCCCTTGGCGGCGTTGAGCTGACGAACCGAATCGTCATGGCCCCGATGACCCGAAGTAGGGCTGTCGAGGAGAATACGCCGAATGCGCTCATGGCCGAGTATTACGGGCAGCGCGCAACAGCCGGACTCATCGTGACCGAGGGAACGTCCCCGTCGCCCAACGGACTGGGCTACTGCCGTATCCCCGGTATTTACAACGAGCAGCAGGTCAAAGGTTGGAAGTTGGTGACCGATGCCGTGCATGCCAAAGGCGGTAAGATTTTTATGCAGATCATGCACACCGGCAGGGTAACCCATCAGGACAATTTGCCATCAGGGGCAAAGGTCGTGGGTCCTTGCGCCGAGGTATGCCCGGGAGAAATGTGGGTGGACAAGAGCGGTAGCATGCAGGCCCATTCGGCGCCCCATGCCCTCACGGATCTGGAGATCAAAGATGTCGTGCGCGAGTTCGCGCATAGTGCCAAGTTGGCTGTGCAAGCTGGCTTTGATGGCATTGAGCTGCATGCCGCAAACGGGTATCTGATGGAGCAGTTCCTTAATCCAATCGTGAACAAGCGCACCGATGGATACGGAGTGAATATCGCCGGACGCAATCGCTTTGTGATTGAAGTGGCCGATGCCTGCATCAAGGCCATTGGACCAAACAAGGTCGGTATCCGGATTTCCCCGCAAGGCGTCTTTAACAGCACTGGAGATTTTCCCGATCTCGAGCCCCAATACCTTTCGCTTATTCGGCAGCTGTCGGAAATGGGTTTGGTTTACCTGCACCTTGTGGACCACTCGGCAATGGGCGCTCCTCCAGTTTCAGTAGAGCTGAAGAAGAAACTCCGCGAAGCCTTCGCCGGCACATTCATCGCGGTTGGCGGATTTACAGCCGAATCCGCAGAAAAGGCGTTGGAAAATAATGAAGCAGATCTAATCGCTTTTGGCAGACCGTTTATTTCCAATCCAAATTTAGTGGAGAAGCTCAAAGCTAAAGCGGTATTAAGCGAACCGGATATGAGTACCTTTTATACCCCAGGAGAAAAAGGGTATACAGATTACCCAACGGTGGCATAAAAACAGATGGGTCAGCCCAAAAGTCTTTTACCTTATTAACGCATTGTGTTTAGTGAATTTGGTATAAGTTACCGATAAAGATGGGTTTTATAAAGTAAATATTGTGGTGTATAGATGTATCCCAAGTCCCTAACGCCGACCTCACCGTCGGCGTTTTTTATTGTTCAAAGAGGCTGTCAAATGTACGGTAGCTAACGTCTTTTACTCGGCTTGATTTCAACCCGTCGATGCAACAGTTAGGGCAAAACGTTCTGCCGGTGTTTGATAGTTTAGTGTTTTTCTAGGGCGTTCATTTAATTGCCTTGCTACTGCATTGAGTTTGGCTTGA
>CAIKFU010000049.1 GCA_903826775.1 uncultured beta proteobacterium
ATAACGGCCGTACTTGCCACCATAACGGCCGTACTTGCCACCATAACGGCCGTACTTGCCACCATAACGCCAGTATCCGCCGCCGTAACCATAACCATAGCGATAGCCGTAGCGAATCACCGATGGCACAAATCCATTAAAAATGAGTCCATCGATGTAACTACCGGCCTTGCCAAAAACTTCAATCGCCTCATTGATTTCAGAAAGGCTGACCATTTCCTGACGCGCCACGAACAGCGTCACATCGGCAGCTTTTGCCAGAGAGCGCGCATCGTTTACCGGCAGCAAAGGGGGCGAATCGATGATCACGTAATCGTAGGTCGATGCCAAGGTATTGAGGATATTTTGCAATGCATCGGTAGCGAGCATATCGCCAGGATTTTTTACGCGCGGGCCAGCAGGCAAGAAGTCCATATTCGGATAGACCTCCTTGAGAATCGTATCCTCAAGGGAGGCGCCATTGATCAGAACACTGGACAAGCCAGGACCGGCGGTGTCAAATTTGATATACCGCTTAATGGATGCTCGCCGAACGTCGGCCTCGACCAAAATAACGCGTTTTCCGGTGACCGCAAAAAGGTAACTCAAGTTGGCCGAAATAAAGGATTTGCCTTGACTTGGCACAGCGGATGTCAACAAAATAACTTTGGAGCGCGATTTTTCCGACAGCGTAAATATCAGCGAGGTGCGTAAACTGCGAAGCGCTTCGGACACCACCGAACTGGGCTTTTCCTTGGCCAGCAAAAAAATATGCTGTTCCTTGTCGCCCTTGTCTGTAGCGATCTGGAAATCATCCACCGCCTCGATTTGCTCGCTTGACAGTGGAATGATTCCCAAGGTTGCCAAGCTCACTGCCTGCTCCAGCTTTTTGGGATCCCGCACGATACCCGCAAGCAATGCAATCACCTGGCATACGACAAATCCCAAAATCAACCCCAATAACGCGCCGATTGCTACGGTCAAGACCTTGTTTGGTCGTGATGGCCTCTCAGGAGAAACGGCCGAATCCACTATCGCGACGTTACCAACCGTACCGGCTTTAGCAATTTGCAGTTGCTGGGCATTGTTTAGTAAGCTGACATACAACTGATTATTCACTTCCACATCACGCGCTTTGCGAATGTAATCCTGTTGCACCTGAGGCAAACGAGAGATTTCTTTGTTCAAGGAACTCGATTGGGAATTGACTGTGGCCAATTGCGCATCAATCGCTTTGATCATCGGGTAATCCGGCTCAAACCGCGTTGCCAATTCCTTGCGTTTGATTTCCAACTCCAACCGTGATTTTTCAGTATTCGTTGTCTGGGTAAGGAGTTCTCGAATTTCGCCTGGGATATCGATTGATTTTTTCTGATTGCGATATTCATTCAAGTTTTGTTCGGACAACTCGAGATCGGCTTTTAAACGGGGGAGTTCCCTGTTTAAGAACGCAAGACTGCGCTCTGCTTCTTCCGATCGGCGACTCACGTTTTGCTCGACATACGCCCTTGCCACGGCATTAAGCATCTGCGCAGCACGGCTGGGGTTGCGATCCTCGAACGTCATTTTGATAATGCCGGACTGGCGCTTGGTCTCGGCAACGGTCATTTGGCCTAGGAGTTGTGAAATACGGGAAAGCATCGAATAGGTAACCAGCTTGAATTCATTCCCCGGGCGCGCCTTGATCTGCTCTAGGCGCAGGCTAATCGTTCCACCACCCACCAAATCGACTTCACTTTCCTGCTCAATCCCCTTGCCCGTTAATAGCTTGGTGCCATCATCGTCAAACAGCTCCCACGTATTGCCGGCACCAATTCGTAAAATAAACGGTAGGCCATACATTCGCGGTGGCACCACCATTTTCTGAATGCGCAATTCCTCACCACCCCAGGACAAGGAACTTCCCGACCAAAGCGGTCTCGTTAACCCATTCGTATCCTTGCCCAAAATTCGTGCCAGCCAATTTCCAATAATGGGTAACTGGTTATTCACCTCAATACCAATATTGGCATGCAAGGCTTCAATGGCCGATCCGATTACCGTACGCGATCGGATGATTTCAATTTCACCCAACACCGGGGATTGCTGGACATCGAGCGCTTTGGCCACTTGGCTTAAAGCCCCCAATTGCGAGCCTTTTTTTTCTTCCACCTGAATCAAGGCATCGGCTACGTAGATTGGGCTTGCCAATAACGCGTAAAACACGGAAAACGAAGCGATGATGGCAAAGGTGCCGATGAAATACCAGCGAAAGAAAAAGACGTTTTCCAGAATATCAACGAGCGAAAAACTGCTTTCTTCCTCCTGGATCACCGGTCCATTCGAGTTTTGACCACGCGAACTATATTCAGATGGGGAATTCACGGAAGCCACTATTTATATTCCCACTAGAATGGAGTATTCGCCACCGATTGGGTGGCGGAAGTCAACGGGAAGAACTGCCCAACAAAGCGGCCAATTTCGGTAATATCGGTTGGGCTGACAAACACGACGTCTCGCGGTTGCATCGTAAACTGTTCAGCCAAAATGAGCGATTGGGGTTCTCTGGCATCGAGTTGGTAAATCAGCGGTTCGCCATTTTGGTCTGAGCGCATCAGGAAAACCTTGCCGGCGGCCGACGAGAACGGATTCAAACCGCCGGCATCGGAAAGCACTTCGGCCAAACTCATCCGGCCGCGTCTCATGACATAGGAGCGGGACTGGTTAATGCCTGCGGCGTTGCCGACCTCACCCAAAATAAAGATTTTGCGCACTTGACGGTCAGGTATGGCCAACACATCCCCATTTTGCAAAATCAAATTGGCCGAAGTGTCGCCGCCATAATAAATTCGATCCAAATTGATTTGGGCGCTCACGCCACCGCGCGTCAACACCACGTTATACAAATCCGCCTCGGGCGTTAAACCCCCAGCCAATCCAATGGCATCGGTAATTCTCAATGGCACATCGGAAACCGGCACGATGCCAGGAGTCTTTACCTCACCGGTGATAAATAATTTTTGACTTCGGAAACCGGCGACATCCACTTCAACTTGCGGATCTCGAATATATTTACTCAACTGCTTTGTTAATACATCCCGAAATTCGTGCACTGTCATTCCTGCAGCATGGATCGTACCGACAAACGGGAAATACAAATCGCCTTTATCGTTGATCGTTCGCCCAGCCGGAGTACTGGCCACATTGCCCGTGGTCATCGTTGTCACTACCGGCGAAAGATCGGGGTTACCCCAGACAAAAATACGCAATACGTCCTGAGGACCCAATTTATAAATGGACGTCGGTGGATTGGCAAATGGGCCAGTGCCTTTGATCTGCTTTTCCATTGCGAGTCGCTCTGCCGTCATATCCTTAACAAGCTTAGGCGTAATCTTCACCAAGGTGTAATCGGTCGTCGCCGGCTCTTCAGGGCTTTCTTCGACAATCGGCGACTTGAAATAGTGCGCCGACATCCCTGGCATAAAAGTACAGGAGGAAAGCGCAAGGGCAAATACAGGAAGTGCAATTCTAAGGTTCGTCACCAAAGAAGCCAGAAATTTCATGAAAGTGATTATAAACAGTGAAAGCAATCGGGGTTATGAACACAGGCCAAGGGCAACAATTTTCTCCGCCCAGGTCGCGCTATAGGCCTCAATGGTATTAAGGGCTTGGGCATACGCCTCTTTTGCTCTGCCAATCGGGTCATCCACCCCTTTTTGGCCATCCCAATGGCCAAAAAGCTTGGTTTTACCAAGCGCGCCGGGCTCATTTCTGCGAACCCACGCCAAATGGTCGTTTTCCATGCATAAAATCAATCCATATCGATTTAATACCGAGGGCATAAGCGCTTTAGAGCGATGATTGGCAATCTCCGGAAAGCCCCTTTCCTGCAGGATCTCCTGAATGGTTTCATCAGCGGGGTGATTGTCAATTGCCAAAGTTCCCGCCGAATGGACCTCCACAGCGTGGGAGGCCAATTTGCGTGCCAAAAAAACCTCCCCTGCGGGGCTACGGCAAATATTGGCAGTGCATACAACCAGAATGCGAAACATGGCTAGGAATCAGGCCGGTCTGAACGATTATCGACCTGCGAGCTGGCACCCTGGGAATGGTGATGATCGCCGCTGGAACGACTTGAACGATGCGAGGAAGTGGATCCACCCTTCTTATTCCGGTAATACGCCTCCTTTTCCACTTTCAAACGTCTACCCGATGGCGTTAGCATTTGAAACCGCTCATTTAAACGCGGTGAAAAAAAGGCGCCTAAACTAAAAAAAATGAAAGCCCCTAGTAACAAAAAGCCGATTCCGGTGTTACTTGACGAACCCGTATCATCACCGCCCAGTAGATAAATCACGAAAAGCAAATACACCCCAAGAAATAGCATTCCCCAAAAATAGCGGTAAAACCGCGTTCTGAAGGTCTGTTTGGAACCGGAGAGATGCCTAGAGGGCATGCCCATATTGATAATCGGCTTCAGCCAGGCGGGAATTCGGCGGTTTTCGGACATAGGGGTAATTCTAGCTTGAAAGAGTATACAAATCTAATCGCTTTTATTGTCGTCAAAGCCCAACTTCAGGAAACTTACCAATACTCAAAAACTTGATGTATTGGGCTTACCGGTCCAATCCAATAAACTTTCGAACACTACTTTTTTTCCAATAGCCTATATTTACACCATGCAGCCAATGTAAAGGTATCCTGAACTACAGAATTTTGAAGCATTCCCTCAAACTCATCGGGAGATATGTTGCGTGCTGCCCCAATGGCAGCCACCCCACATTGATGCGCCCACCGCCATGCCCACGCCAAAACTCATCATGGCCGCCCTGCTGCATACCCTGGAGGGTAGTAGGGATAGGGCCAGCCTCCATAAACCGTTACTGGATTGTAAGTTGGCACGTATACCACCTGTGGATTGGCTGGCTGAATCACGATCACACTAGAGGCAGTACCTCCATCCGCCGGTTGCG
>CAIKFU010000050.1 GCA_903826775.1 uncultured beta proteobacterium
CATAATGACCAAGTCAACACTGGATAAGGCCGCCAATAATGCTTGACGATCAACTTCTGAATTAATTGGCCTATCTTCACCCTTACCTAGTAGTTTGACAGATGCATCAGAATTTACGCCCACCACAAGACTTGCTCCCAGCTCACGTGCTTGAGCTAAATAACTTGCATGGCCTCGATGCAAAATATCAAATACGCCATTTGTAAAAACCAGCGGACGATTAAGGGCGGAAAGACGTGTTTGCAAATCTTCTGGCTGACAGATTTTAGATTCAAAAATGGGTGGCAAAAAAGACGTCATAGTTGAATATTAAAGCACAAGGATGCGTTCAATTCAGCCGGATTGGCATATTATTGTTACACCAAGGAGAGAAACTAGTTCAAGAAATACGCTAAAACTGGGCTTGAAATTAGGAAAAATATCCACTTCGGAAGAATTTAAAAAAACAATACTTACAGAAATGCATTAGATTTGAGCCTTCACTACTTCAAAAATACTGGCTTAAATATGAATCGTTTATTTGCAGTTTTAATATTATTACTCATGCTTTTCAGCCCTACTTTTGCAGTTGCACAATCGACAGCACCCTATTGCAGCACCCTCCTTTCCCAAACATTTCCTCGGCTACAAGATGAAACCCCGCAGAATCTATGCCAATATCAAGGAAAAGTCATTTTAATAGTCAATACGGCTAGCTATTGCGGATTTACAAGCCAATATGAAGGCCTTGAAAAAATCTATTCAAAATATCGGGATAGGGGATTCGTAGTTTTAGGCTTTCCCTCAAATGATTTTGGTAGTCAGGAACCCGGTAGCAACAAGGAAATTGCTGATTTTTGCAAAAATACCTACGACGTTAAGTTTCCAATGTTCACAAAAAGCTCAGTATCCGGAGAGAAAATTAATCCACTTTTTAAGATGCTCGCCTCCAAGACTGGAATAACGCCAAAATGGAATTTTTATAAATACCTGATTGATCGCCAAGGAAATGTAAACAGCTCTTTTAACAGCTTAACAAAACCAACAAGCGATTCAATCACAAAATCAATTGAAAAACTATTACAAGAAAAAAGTAGTCCCCAATAAAATCTTCAGGCTTACTTATACTTATCCTTGCGTACCTTTTCTACTAAAAAATCCATCACAGCAATGACTCTTGCTTTTGATGCGGCCATTGATGGCGAGGTAACATATCGGCCTTGAATAACTATCGTCGGCACGCCGTCGATGCGATATGCCTCGGTTAATTGTTTAGCAACTCTAGCTTTAGATACAACCGCAAAAGAACGGTAGGCCGCCAGGAATGTATTTCGATCAATTCCTTGCGTGACAGCCCAGTCAGCAATTTCAGATTCCGTCAATAACCGCTTATTTTCTTTGTGGATCGCGTACATTACCTTTGCATTTAAGGCATCACCTTTACCAAGCGACTCTAGCGTATAAAACAGTTGGCTGTGTGGCATAAAGTCATCACGGAATGCCACAGGGATCCGGCGAAATACAACATCCTTGCCTTGGTGTTTCACCCATGCGCTTAATTCTGGCTCAAAATCGAAACAATGTGGGCAGCCATACCAAAAAAACTCAATAACCTCAACCTTATTTTTCATATCAACCGGTTGAGGCATCGGAAGCAATTTATATTCAATACCTTCTTCGATTTTCTCTGCACCCTGAGCGTTTATGCCCAGAGCAAGAACAGTAAACATCACAACAAAACAATTTACAAGGAATGATCGATAATTTTTGTTAAATGAAATCATGATTTATTAGCTTTAATAATGGTTGGTTTAATGCCGATGCCATTCAATTTATCACGAACTGAATTGCTATCTTCGGCTGTTGAATAAGGCCCGATACGCACCCTCCAAATTGTATTCCCATCAACCAAGCTTTCACTCATGTGCGATTGAATCCCTTCCATGGCTAACATGGCTTTTTGAGAATCGGCATCCGTTCGTTTAGAAAAAGCGCCGGTTTGTACAAAATAAACTGCTTCTCCTCGTGAATCCGCTTTGCTTTCCGTCGCTTTGGCATCGCCTGATTTAATTGCTGCATTGCTATCGGCAGATTTCTTACCAGTTGCAATATCACCGATTGGGTCTACTCCTATGGCGTTATTTGCAGCTGGCTTGCCCTGCAATGGTTTATTTAGATCTAAAGGCGATGATTCACCACCTGCTTCACCCTCTATATTTTGCGGCGCTGGCTTAATGGTAAGCGGCAAATTGGGTGCACGTACTCCAGGCCTCTCCTGTGGTGTATTTTTTGAAAGGTAGAAAGCAATTGCCAACGCTGCGGAAAGCCCAACAACTAGCCCCAAAATAAAGCCAAGAATTGTGCCTCCAAACTCACTATTGTTGGATTGATAAATATTGTTGCCGTCTTTTAATCGATTTGGTGTAATCATTATTCCCTCATATTACATTCTCAATTTGAGCCTGCATATTACATCTTGGCCGGCGCTGATACGCCCAATACTTTTAACCCATTTTGCAACACCTGTCGCGTGGCAGATAAGAGTGCTAAACGAGCAAATTTTAATGCCTGATCCTCTACAAGCACTCGATCTGCGTTATAGAAACTATGCAAATCACCCGCCAAATCCCTAAGGTAAAACGCCAGCGAATGAGGCGCTAATTCAAACGCAGCTTCTGCCAATACTTCAGGAAATTCAGCCAATCTACGTAATAAATGATCTGCGGCCTTACTTTGTAGCAAAGAAAAATCTGCCTGAATAAGATCAAGTGGATTACCGCCCCATTGCTGCAAAATAGAAGAAATGCGTGCATGTGCATACTGGACATAAAAAACAGGGTTTTCATCGTTCTGCTGAAGAGCTAAATCAACATCAAAAATAAACTCAGTATCAGCTTTGCGTGAAATTAGGAAAAATCGTACCGCATCTCGTCCACGCTGTAATGCCAACTCTCTTTCGGTTTCGCTCATTTCCTGATGCACGCCACCCGACCACTCCACTAAATCACGGACAGTTACGTATGAACCTGCTCGTTTTGAAATTTTTACTTCTTCGCCATGACGCATTACGGTCACCATCTTATGGAGAATGTACTCAGGATAAGTTTTAGGAATTAGCCAATTCCGTTTCTGGGCAATTCCTTGAAGACCTGATCTCACACGCGCAATGGTCCCATGATGATCACTGCCTTGCACATTAATTACTTTTTCGAAACCACGCTCCCACTTATTTGCATGATAAGCAACATCTGGAACGAAGTATGTAAAAGTTCCATCAGATTTTCGCATCACGCGATCTTTATCGTCTCCATCATCAGTTGTCCTTAACCACAATGCGCCATCAGCTTCATACGTCTTACCAATGCTTTGTAAATCCTCAACAATCTTAGCGACACTGCCGTCGCTATACAAAGACGATTCAAGAAAATAGCAGTCAAACTGAATGCCGAAGGTTTTTAAATCAATATCCTGCTCATTGCGCAAATACCCTACTGCAAACTTTCGAATAACCTCTAATTGCTGAATATTTCCCCCAAGATCTCCTTGATCCCCAAACTTAACCTTATAAGCGTTTGCAATTTCAGCAATATATTCCCCGTTATATGCCTGCTCTGGCCAAGCGACATCTCCTGGTTTTAAACCGCTCAAACGAGCCTGCACAGAAATAGCCAAGCTTGCAATTTGGACACCAGCATCGTTGTAATAAAACTCCCGATGAACGCTAATACCTTGCGTAGCTAGTAAATTCGCAATTGCATCCCCTAGCGCAGCCTGTCTCCCATGTCCTACGTGCAATGGGCCGGTTGGGTTGGCGGAAACAAACTCAACCATTGCCCGACTAGGCATTAAAGACCCCGTAACACCATTTAATTCCAACAACCCAAACCTAGGTCCATGCGTCAATATTTCGTGAACGACTGCAACCTTAGCTTGGCTACTTAAACGGAAATTTATGAACCCCGGCCCAGCAATTTCACAAGAAGCAATCAAAAGGTCGAAATCAACGATTTTCTGCAATCGATTAACCAAGTTTTGGGCCAATTCACGTGGATTCACCTTCCACGTCTTAGACATCTGCAAGGCAATGTTGCACGCAATATCACCGTGATCGGAAGATTTAGGGCGTTCTAGGCGGATATCAGAAATCCTGCCAACCTCATGGCCACCCTCAAGCGCAAGCTCATTAAAAGCCTCGCCCAACATTTGAATTAATTTATTTTTATTTGATGCCAACATAGAAGAGTGATTTTATCAGGTGGTAAGCTATTGATATGATCTATCAATTTCGCTCTAAAGCCGGACCAGATGTCATTATGTTAACTGATCTTACCCGGAGAATCTTTGATGCAATGGGTCGTAATCTTGAAAATCGTGGCATTTTGACCCCTGATCAGATACCTAGCCTTATCTCCAAATTAGAAGAAGCGATAGCCCTTGATTTGAAGGATCTTCAAATGAATAAAGGCTCGCATCAAGAACACAATCAGAATGAAATTGATTTACCACCCAATAATAAAGATCGGCTTGGTCAGCGGGCTTTCCCGTTCTTAATGCTTATGAAGCAGGCAAATTCAGCCCATGAGCCAATTGTCTGGGGTGTGTAAGGTGTCTTAATCAAGAGAGCTAGCAAGCGAGCGACGGACAGTTTCCACATCTTGACCTCGGCGCTTTGCTAAATCCTCAATCTGGTCTAAAGACAGCTTACCAACATTAAAATAGCGTGCCTCTGGGTGAGCCAAATAAAACCCGCTAACACTAGAGGCGGGATTCATTGCCATGGACTCGGTTAAGGTCATTCCAATATCTTCAGATCCTAATACGCGCAGCATGTCGCGTTTTACTTCATGCGCAGGACAGGCTGGATAGCCCGGAGCTGGACGAATGCCACGATACCGCTCATCAATCATTTCTTCCCAGCTTAATACTTCATCAATAGAGTACCCCCATAAATCAGTGCGCACGCGATGATGCATGAGTTCTGCAAAAGCCTCGGCCAATCGGTCTGCTAAGGCCTGCAACATAATTGCGTTGTAGTCGTCGTGCTTGCTTTGAAATTCTACGACCTTCTTTTCAACACCATGCCCGGTTGTTACTGCAAAACAACCCACGTAATCAGCGACTGCCGTATCTTTAGGGGCAACATAATCAGCCAAACAACGATTAGGTCTTCGTACACCATCCACAACTGGTCTTTCAGACTGTTGACGTAAATTGTGCCAAACAAATAACGGGTGTTGGCGTGCCTCATCGCTATACAACACAACATCATCACCCACCGAATTGGCTGGATAAAAAGCCACAACGCCATCTGCCTGCAACCACTGCCCCTTAACAAGCTTATCTAAAAGAGTCTGGGCATCTAAAAATACCTTGCGCGCTTCAACTCCAACAACCTCATCATCCAAGATCGCTGGATACTTACCAGCCAAATCCCAAGTCTGAAAAAAGGGGGTCCAATCTATAAACTTTGCAATCTCGCTTAAGGAGAAATTTTTAAAAACTCTACGCCCGATAAACTTTGGTTTTTCTGGTATATAGCTAGCCCAATCAATCAACTCGCGATTTTTACGTGCCGCCTCCAAGGAGATCGTAGGGATGCTTTTCTTATTCGCATGTCTTTCACGAATCAAGATATATTCATCATGTAAATCTTGAATAAATTTCCTCGCGCCATCGTCAGATAAAAGATTGGATGCAACCGAAACAGAACGTGAAGCATCTGGAACATACACAACTGGGCCATCGTAATGGGGTGCAATCTTTACCGCTGTGTGAACGCGCGAGGTAGTAGCGCCCCCTATCATCAACGGTATCTTGCGATCACGAAAATATTCATCTCGCTGCATCTCTTGTGCTACATAAGTCATCTCTTCGAGGGAGGGAGTAATTAAACCGGATAAACCCACTATATCCGCCTTTTCTTCCCTTGCTTTCTTCAGTATTTCAGCGCACGGAACCATCACGCCCATATTGACTACTTCAAAATTATTACACTGCAATACCACCGTGACGATGTTCTTTCCAATGTCGTGAACATCTCCCTTTACGGTGGCCATAACAATTTTTCCTTTGGCCTTGGCTTCTCCACCTGCCGCAATATGTTGCCGCTTCTCTTCTTCAATGTAGGGAATCAATATGGCTACGGCTTGTTTCATTACACGTGCGCTTTTAACCACCTGCGGTAAAAACATCTTTCCAGCGCCAAATAAATCGCCAACGACGTTCATTCCATCCATTAATGGGCCCTCAATCAATTCGATTGGCCTGCCCCCCGCACCCATAATTTCTGCTCGAAGTATTTCTGTATCTTCTTCTATAAAGTTTGTAACTCCATGCACTAGGGCATGCGTCAATCGATCTCGAACTGGGGCTTCACGCCAAACCAAATTCTCTTGCCGTTTAATACCATCACCTTTAAATGCTTCGGCAATAGCCAACAATCGCTCGGTGGGTGTCAGGCCATCTCTTTCCTTATACCGATTTAGCACCACATCCTCAACTCCGTCACGCAACTCGGAATCCAAATCAGCATAAACGCCTAATTGACCAGCATTAACAATGCCCATATCCATGCCGGCTTGAGTTGCATGATATAAAAACACTGTGTGGATTGCTTCTCGAACACGATCATTCCCACGAAATGAAAAGCTAACATTGGATACGCCACCGCTTACTTTTGCACCAGGAAGGTTTTCTTTAATCCATCGCGTAGCATTGATGAAATCAACTGCATAATTGTCATGCTCTTCAATCCCGGTAGCAATCGCAAAAATATTTGGATCAAAAATAATGTCTTCTGCGGGAAATTTAATTTCATCTACGAGTATTTGATAGCAACGCCTACAAATCTCAGTTTTACGCTTAAATGTATCAGCTTGCCCTAATTCATCAAAAGCCATCACCACGGTTGCTGCGCCATACCGTCGGATTAACTGAGCTTGCTTCCTAAAAGACTCTTCGCCTTCTTTCAATGAAATTGAATTGACAATAGACTTTCCTTGAACGCATTTCAAGCCGGCCTCGATGACAGTCCACTTTGAAGAATCAATCATCACAGGTACGCGGGCAATATCCGGTTCTGAGGCGATTAGGTTTAAAAACCGAATCATCGCCGCCTCAGAATCCAACATGGCTTCATCCATATTGATATCTATCACTTGAGCACCATTTTCTACTTGCTGCCTAGCAACTGCCAAAGCTTCATCGAATTGATTATTTAAAATCATGCGAGAGAAAGCTTTTGAACCTGTAACGTTTGTCCTTTCGCCAATATTTACAAAACCTACTTCCGGCGTAACATTAAATGACTCAAGGCCAGACAACTTCATCGCTGGTAAGGTCTTCTTACTCATCCCGATACCCGTCCTCTTCTCTATAAAACGGACGGGGTGCCCTTTTCGTAACCGCATTTGCAATAGCCCGAATATGATCAGGGGTTGTGCCGCAGCAACCACCTACCAAATTTACCAGCCCATCTTTTGCAAATCCATCCACTAATTGAGAAGTAATTTCCGGAGTTTCATCAAATCCGGTATCGCTCATTGGATTGGGCAATCCAGCATTCGGATAGCAAGAAATCGCTGCATTGCAAATTCGTGCAAGCTCTGCAATATACGGTCGCATTAATGCAGCTCCAAGAGCGCAGTTCAAACCAAATGTGAGCGGCTGAATATGGCGCAAGCTATTCCAGAATGCCTCTACAGTTTGTCCCGATAGAATCCGACCGGAAGCATCTGTTACCGTTCCTGAAATCATGACCGGCAAACGCTCACCGGTTGCCTCAAAAAATTCATCCAAGGCGAACAATGCAGCCTTTGCATTTAAAGTATCAAAAATGGTTTCCACTAAAAAAAGGTCGGCCCCCCCTAAAAAGAGGCCTTCAATTTGCTCACGGTAAGAATTACGCAATAAATCAAAGGTGATATTGCGCGCTCCAGGGTCATTCACGTCAGGAGATATGCTTGCTGTTTTTGGGGTCGGCCCTATTGCGCCGGCAACAAATCTCGGCTTTAAAGGGCTACTAAATTTAAGACAGGCTTCACGGGCAATTCTGGCGGCTGCTTCATTCATCTCTCTTGCCAGCCCAGCCATTTTGTAGTCTTCTTGGGCTACTGAAGTCGCTCCAAAGGTATTGGTCTCAATAATATCTGCACCAGCTTCTAAATACTGCTCATGAATAGTGCGAATTATTTGAGGCTGAGTTAGCACCAATAATTCATTATTCCCCTTAACGTCCCTGGGATGACTTGCAAACCGCTGATTGTCTGGTAGGCCACGATAATCATCTTCAGAAAGCTTGTATTGCTGAATCATGGTTCCCATCGCGCCATCAAGAATCAAAATTCGCTCTCTTAGCAGGCTAGGCAACGCATTACCGCGTGTATAAGTGGGGATATGGCCAGTATTTTGCATTACCTATATTGTATTTGTTATTAAGTCTAGGGTTAAGCTTGAAAATCCCTTATTCTATCGAGATTAACTATATAAAGCTGACCAGGAGGTTATATGTTTGGAACAATTCCGGAATTTAATCAAAGCCTTGAAATGTTTAAAACCATGTGGGGGCAGAATCCCCTTCCAGGGCAGACCCCCGGTCAATTTCCTTTTACAACCGACACCTCAAAAGCGGGCGGCTTTGCAAGCGCATTCCCCGGTATGGATGTTGATGAACTTGAAAAGCGGATCAAAGACCTTAAGAGTGTGGAAAATTGGTTGAACCTGAATTTAAATATTCTCAAATCCACCATTCAAGGTCTTGAAGTCCAGCATGCAACGATGATGGCACTCAAATCATTCGGTGAGGCTATGTCAGCGTCTGCTACAGCGAACCCTAGCTCAACCTCTGCCTCAGGATCAGCCAAACAGCCCTTTGAAACTAAGGAACGGAAAACCGCAAAACCCCGTCAGCGCAAAGCTCGCGGAGCAACTTTCCTTGACGCTGTAGGTGATTCAGATGGGCAATAGCCTCGCCCATTGCAAATGTCATCTGATGGATATCCAACTGACGTCTAAATAAGATTGGCACGATTTCTCGTGCATGATGTGGCAACTGGCAGGCCTCGACCGTCTCCCTTAGCCTCTCCACATGATGGTCTTGCAGCTGTCGGATGCGAGTTTTAATACCTTTAAATGGTTTTCCATGCGAAGGCAATACATAAGAATCCGCTGGAAGCGTCTCAAACTTCTCCAAAGAATTCAAATACAACCCCAGAGGATCGCCATCTGGCTCAGATTCATAAACACTGACATTTGTTGAAATACGAGGCAATACCATGTCACCCGATATCAAAATTCCCAGCGCCTCGCAGTATAGGCAAGCATGTTCTGGAGCGTGTCCATAACCCATGGTAATCCGCCACTCCCGACCACCAATCAAAATCGTGTCACCATCCATGATGCGTCGAAAAGAACGCGGCAGCCCAGGGACCATATTGCTATAGTAGTTTGTACGTGCGCGGACCTTTACGAGATCATCAGGATCATTAAGCCCGTGTTTTTGAAAAAAATCGGCTGAACCGCCGCCACCGATCTTGGCGGCAGTTGCGTTTTCACTCGCCTTATGGGTTAGCCAAAGCGAAGTAAGGTAATCAGACATTGACATCCATAACGGCGCCTTCCAACGTTCACATAGCCATTGCGCTAAACCAACATGGTCAGGATGCATATGGGTAACCAAGATGCGAAGAATGGGTAAATTCTCGAGTTGAGTCACAAAAATCTCTTCCCAAGCGGCACGAGTTTCGTCATTAGCAATACCACAATCGATTATCGTCCACCCCTTTACCCCCTCGAACTCGTCTCTCAACATCCAAAGATTAATGTGATCAAGCGCAAAAGGAAGTCGCATCCTCAGCCATTTCACTCCCGGGGCTAATTCAATCGATCCACCAATTTCTGGTAAAGCGTCTCCTAAGGGATATTCAATTTCTGAATCTGAAATAGTATTATTTGTCATTGTTCTATTATGCTTGCTGCTTTATCCATTATTCAAAAATCATACCTGTAAATGTGGCTTTAAGTCCTATTCAATCACCCTGTAACAATTGGTGCGAAATTAACCCAACAACTATGTATTGCAGGGGATGTTATCGCACGCTTCAAGAAATTACTGACTGGTCACGCTTATCGGATCCAGAAAAATCGGCAATACTTTTAAAATTAAATACGCGAGCACATACCGAGTTCAAGTAATCAATTCTAGCGGTTGACATCTACAACCAATCTACCCCGCACCAGGCCTGCCATCAACTCCTCAGAGCACTTCAAAGCTTCCTCAAGGCTAATCTCTCGAGAAATCTCGTCAAAAATTTTAAAATCGCTCAATCTTCCCAACTGTTCATAGGCGACTATCCGTTTTTCCCTGGGAACTGTAACGCTATTGATGCCATATAAAGTTATTCCACGCAAAATAAAAGGGGCTACTGTTGATGGAAAATCCATTCCTTGAGCAAGCCCACAAGCAGCAACGGCACCATCGCTTTTAGTTGCGGCACATGCGTTTGCCAATGTATAACTGCCAACGCTATCAATCACACCAGCCCATCGCTCTTTCGCCAAAGGTTTGCCAGGCATTGATAAAGTTTCCCTATCAATAACCTCTGAAGCGCCAAGTATCTTTAGGTAATCAGCCTCTTGCGTTCTGCCGCTGCTTGCAACAACCTTAAACCCCAATTTAGCCATCAGAAAAACCGCATAGCTACCAACACCTCCAGTCGCCCCGGTTACCAAAATCTCACCATCACTTGGCTTAAGTCCATGCTTTTGCAAAGCCATTACAGATAGCATTGCGGTATATCCAGCCGTACCAATCGCTATAGCCTGCCTAGGAGTAAATGCGCTAGGAAGATGGATCAGCCAATCTGCTTTTACTCTTGCTTTTTGGGCCAATCCACCCCAATGGGATTCACCCACCCCCCAGCCATTTAAAACCACTTTGTCGCCTTCTTTAAAATCCGGGCTGGAGCTTTTTAGCACCTCTCCGACAAAATCGATACCGGGTATCATAGGGAAACTGCGTACTACAGGGCCCTTTCCGGTTATTGCTAGGCCATCTTTGTAGTTCAACGTTGAATATAAGACCTTTACAGTAACGTCGCCCTCTGGCAGGCTATCTTCATTTAGTTCGGCCAAAGCCGCCCGATAACCCTTTTCATCTTTATTGATCACAATAGCTTTAAACATGACTCTCTTTCCAAAAAAGGCGAAAAAACCCTAAAAGGTTTATCCTAACGAGCATTATTAATTATGGAGGATTCCATGAAAAAAATTCTACTATTAACTGTTACCTGTGGCTTATTTATTGGCTGCTCTTCAAGCGAAGTCAACATGTCTATGGGAAATATGCGATTAATTCGCTCAAGCGACACTCCACAAGCAGTAATGGATTTCGCCTCAATGGTTTGCAAAAACGACTTCTACGTAGGTGCAAGCTTTTTATCCAAAGCCGGAAAAGAATATCGCTTTAAGTGCGTAAAGGCCGTGGAAAACGAAATTTTAATCCCTATTCCCGGAACTGAGATTAATCCTATGCCAGTCCCTGCCCCAAAATAATTATAAATCGATGACCCCACTTAATTCCCATGAACTTCGAAAGGGATTTTCTTCTTTTGCGACTGGTGTAACAGTCATTACCTGTATTGATATGGATGGAATCATTGCTGGCGTGACAATTAATTCATTTAACACAGTATCTCTTGAGCCTCCTCTGATTTTATGGAGCTTAACAAAAAACTCTCGATTAATGCCACTATTCACGGTTGGTCATAAGCAATTGATTCATGTTTTAGACCGCTCTCAAGAAAAACTTGCTGTACGTTTTGCCAAAATTAAACACGAACAGTTTATCGGTGTTGAACACCACTTAACTTTAAATGGACTAGCGAAAATATCTGGTTGCGTGGCTTATTTTGAATGCGAAACAGTTGCAGTGCACCCTGGCGGTGATCACAATATTATTGTTGCCAAAGTATTAAGTTTAGAGGACCATCCTGATCGAGAACCGCTAATTTTTGCACGTAGCAAATTTGTTGGGCTCAATCTCACTGAGAGCAGCCTAAGTCAATAACTTTAGTACTAAAAGGGATTATTCAATGATGCGATTATGGGGCCGCAAAAGTTCGATCAATGTTCAAAAAGTTTTGTGGTGCCTTGATGAACTGAGCCTAAAGGAAAGTCGTGATTTTGAGCGTATTGATGCAGGACTGCACTTTGGAATCAATAGGAGTCCTGAATTTTTAGAATTGAATCCCAATGGACTGGTGCCAACACTAGATGATGAAGGCTTAATCTTATGGGAATCCAACACCGTGATGCGCTATCTAGTAAGAAAATATGACAGTCAGGAAAAATTTCCAAAGGATATTGCTAGTCAATACTCTTCAGAAAAATGGTTAGACTGGCAACTTGGAACAGTGTGGCCTTCGCTTCGGGGCCCATTTCTTGGATTAACCCGAGTACCAGAAAATGAAAGAAATTATGCTTCTATTCTTAAGGGCTATCAAGATTCCGATGCTCTTTTTGGACTACTTGATAAGTCTTTAGCTAAAACTGATTTTTGCTCTGGTAATCAATTTCATATTGGCGATATCGCCCTAGCACTATGTGTTAATCGCTGGATTTTGTTAAATGAAACATTCCCGGAAAAAACCGGATATCGATCCAATTATAAGAATATCGACAGATGGTTTAAACGTATCCATCAAGAAACCCAATTCTCCAATATTGCCGAAAATCAACTCAATATCATTTAGTGGATTGACTGAGATACAAATCTGATATTGCCTTTAAATACGTATCAGGTTTGTTTAAATTTCTTAGTATGATGATCAGAACTTAAGAATAAATACATTGCCGGAACTACAAATAATGTAAACAAAGTTCCAATAGATAGTCCTGTAAAGATCACAATTCCCATTGATTGGCGCCCTGCAGCGCCAGCCCCTGAAGCGACAACCAAAGGCACCACACCCAAGACCATGGCAGCCGTTGTCATAAGAATAGGTCTCAAGCGAACGCTACTCGCTTCTATGATGGCATCCAATTTACTGCGTCCAGCCTCTTGCAATTCATTTGCAAACTCAACAATCAAAATACCATGTTTACTAATAAGACCCATCAATGTTACTAGCCCCACTTGGGTATAAACATTCAAAGTGGTAAATCCCAAATTAATAAAAATCAACGCTCCAAACAAAGCAAGGGGCACCGAAACTAAAATAACAACTGGATCACGAAAACTTTCGAACTGTGCCGCCAACACCAAAAAAACAATTAAGATCGCAAAGAACATGGTAACCAAAAATCCACCTGACTCAGACATAAATTGGCGCGATGGACCGGCATAGTCCATCGTGTACCCAGTTGGGGCAACCTCTTTTAAAGTCTGCCTCATATATTCAAGAATCTCTGCTTGAGATGCAAAAGGAGTTCCCACGCCCGAGATGGTTGCTGAATTTAATTGCTGGAAATGATTAATTGATTGGGGGACGACTTTCTGGCGAATTTTGGCTACTGTTCGTGCCTGGATCATCGCACCACTAGGGGTGCGAATGTAGTAATCTAAAATTTGATCAGGGTTTAATCGGTCTACCTGCTTGACCTGAGGAATTACACGATACGATCTACCGGCAACTGAAAAATAATTTACATAACCTCCACCCAAAGCTGAAGATAGCGCATTGCCAACATCTTTTTGCGTCATTCCCAAAGCGGCAACCTTTTCACGATCGATCTCCAGCACATCTTGCGGCTTATCTATCTTTAGATCCGAATCTACGAAAAAGAAAATGCCGCTTTTACGGGCTTTATCCAAAACGGCTTGAGAAACCTCGTTCAGATTTTCATATGACTCGGTAGTATTAATCACCACCTGAACAGGCAATCCCTGAGCGCCAGGCAAAGCTGGGAATTGAAAAGCGGCCACGCGAGCCCCAGCAATAGTATTCCACTTGTTTTGCATATCCTGTTGAAATGTCGTGGCATTGCGGCTTCGCTGCCCCCAATCCTTTAATAGCACCCCTCCAAAACTAGTAGTTGGACTGGTAATCTGGAACATCTGCGCATACTCAGGTTCTGCACTTGAAATTGCATAAATTTGATCGGCATATGTTTGCATCTGACTTACCGTTGAATTCGGTGGGCCAGAAGCCTGCATTAAAACAATTCCCTGATCTTCTGTTGGCGCCAATTCTGAGCGTGAGGTGGCATATAAATACGTTACTCCGCCCAGTAAAATAACCCCCATCACAATAATTACTTGCCAAGTACTTAACAATTCTCGTAATGTATTTTGATAGCTATGATGAACGCGATCAAAAATCCTATCAATTTTTTGAACAAATGGTGACGATTCCTGTTCTTCAGTAAAGATACGTGAACACATCATCGGGGAAAGCGTTAGTGCAATCAAACCCGATACCGCTACTGCACTAGCCAACGTGAATGCAAACTCAGTAAATAAGGCTCCGGTAAGACCGCCCTGAAACCCAATAGGGATATAGACAGCAATCAATACAACTGTCATTGCTAAAATTGGGCTTGCTAACTCTCTAGCTGCTATCAACGCCGCTTCTAATGGCGATTTTCCCTCTTTCATATGACGATCAACATTCTCAACAATAATAATTGCATCATCTACAACGAGACCAATTGCCAGAACTAGAGCCAATAAAGTGAGTAAATTGATTGAATACCCCAATACTTGCATCAAGAAAAATGTACCAATTAACGAAAGCGGCATTGCAATTACTGGAACGGCAACCGCTCGATAGCTTCCTAAAAACAAGTAGATGACAATCGTTACGATCACCAAAGCTTCTAATAATGTCTTCACAACTTCATCGATGGAAGTTGTAATGAATTCAGTCGAATCATAAACAATCTTGCCTGACAATCCTGTCGGCAATTGCTTTACTATCGGCGGGAAAGCATCCCTTAAGCGTTGAGCTACACTCAACAAATTTGCATCAGGTGCAACTTTAATACCAAAAAACACTGACTGTTTACCGCTAAAAGCAACATTTGTGTTGTAGTCTTCTGAGCCCAAACTAACAACTGCAACCTGATCTAAATAAACAAGATTGACTCCATCTCTCTTTACTACAAGCCTACGGAATTCCTCTAGACTGTGTAAATCAGTGCCAGCGACCAAATCCACTGCAACCATATCGCCCTTAGTACTCCCAACCGCAGACAAATAGTTATTTGCAGCCATGGCGTTATACACATCATCCGCACCCACTCCAAGCCCAGCCATTTTTTCTCGATCCAACCAAGCGCGTAGAGCAAATTTTCTACCACCGATAATTTCAGCATTTTGCACACCATCAACTGAATCCAGTTTCGGCTTTACAACCCTAAGTAAATAATCTGTAACGCTGTTATTTGGGATTTCATCACTATAAAAACCCATATACATTGCTGCTGTTGACTGTCCAATCTGGACCGTCAACACAGGTTGTTGAGCCTGCGGTGGGAGTTGATTTTTTACTGAACTAATTTGGGTTTGAATCTGTGTTAACGCCTTATTGGAGTCATAATTCAATTTAAGCGTAGCGATAATGTTTGATACTCCGCTCACACTTGTAGAAGATAAATAATCTATCCCTTGGGATTGTGCAATTGCGGCCTCTAAGGGCTGAGTAATAAAACCGGCAATAGTTTCAGGATCAGCACCATAATAGGCCGTACTAATAGTAACGATGGCATTTTGGGTTTGTGGATATTGATTCACAGGTAAAGTACCTGCAGCCTTTAATCCAAAAATAAGCACTAGCGCACTTACTACCAAAGATAGCACCGGCCTTCGAATGAATAGATCAGTCCAATTCATTAACGTGCTATTCCTGAGGCTTTGGGTTTGGAAAGTTTGATGGCATTACCTTGTTATTAATAATTAATGGGGTGCCATTTTTAAGCTTTAATTGTCCGCTAGTAACTACGGTATCCCCTTCATTTAAACCCTTCAAAATCGATATTTGATCTCCGCGAGTTGGGCCTGTTGACACAAACACTTGCTGCGCCTCTAATACCACATTGCCTTGTTTATCGAATCGATCTGTCTTCTTGGCAACGAATACTGTGGACCCGTAAGGGTTATAAGTAACAGCTGTTTGCGGCAGCGTCAGCAACTTCATTTGATCGCCTATATTAATATTTACATTGGCAAACATGCCTGGAAGAATTTTTTTATCAGGGTTGGCTAGTTGAGCTTCAATCTGAATATTTCTTGTATTTAAATCTACTTTTGGGCTGACTGCTGTAATCTTTCCTGAAAAAGTAACATCCTTAAATGCGTCAGTAGTTAAATTAATTTCTTGCCCAACACTAATTGTTGATGCATTGCTCTGTGGCAAATTAAAGTCAACAAATATAGGGTCTAATGTTTGCAATGTAAGAAGTTTGTCTCCAGGATTAACATACTGACCTGGATTTATTGAAATAATTCCTACTCTCCCGCTAAAAGGTGCCTTTAAATTTTTCTTAGCCACTAATGCTATTTGCTGATCAACTTGAGCCTGTTTTGATTTTGCGTCAGCCTTACTGGTGTCATATACATTCTTGCTAATCGCCTGAATTTCAAGTTGCTGGCGATCTCGCTCATTAATGACTTTCGCTAACTCAGCCATAGCCGTTAAAGAACTTAACTGGGCAATGTCAGCTGCATCATTCAATTTAATCAACAAATCGCCAGCCGCAACATCCATTCCTGATTTCACTGGAACGGATTGAACTAAGCCGCTGATTTCGGTACTAAGATCTACTCCTCTAAAAGCGCGAATGCTACCCACGCTATTTAATTTAGGCTGCCATTCTTCCATATTTACAACCATCGTCGACACAGTAGCAGGCGGCAATCCCATGCTAGACATAAAACTTTTAATCATTAAATTCTTTAATTGATTAAATCCAAATATCAAGCCAAGCAATAAGAACACGCCTATCAACATGACCGTCATGCGACGGCGCAAAGGGGTCATTGCCTGCAGGCGAGCATAAGCACGCGAATTCATAAATCGCTTACGTGGGCGCAATTTGTCAACCACGGTGTTACCAAAACCTTTTATTTTCCCCCAAATTAAGAGGAGCTTTTCGCGTATTTTCCACCTATCCATGATGGCGAATACTTTAGCTCTAATTGTCTCGAGAAATTTCATCTTTATCTTTACTAACAATGCTATTGGGTTGAAATGCGGGTCCTGATCGATTCCACCAACCACCGCCTAACGCCGCAAATAATGCCGCGGTATCAGCAAAGCGATTTGCTTGCAGTTGAACTGATTTGATCTTGGCTTGTTGATACAGATTTTGGTAATACAGTACTGCTAAATAACTATTTGTTCCCAACTTGTATTGATGTTGTACCAAATCCAAGGTCTCATACGCATATCGCTCTGCGTCGGACGCAGATTTTAAGGCTTGCGCCCCAGTTTCTAAAGCACGCAAAGCATCTGCAACTTCTTTAAAAGCAGCAAGTACCACTGCCTGATATTGATAAGCTGCCTGCTCGTAATTAGCTATTGCACCCCGACGTTGAGCTAGTAATTGGCCACCTTGAAAGAGAGGCTGAAATAATCCGCCCCCAACAGACCATAAAGCCGCTCCAGGCCCAAATAGGGCCGCAGTAGTTAATGCCTCCGAACCGGTTGCAGCACTAATATTTATTTGGGGTAATAAATTTGATGTCGCTACACCAACTAAAGCATTTGTTGATTTTATTATTGCTTCTGCTGCACGAATATCCGGTCTCTGACGCACCAGTATTGAGGGCAAAGAAAGTGGTAGCTTCTCCGGCAAATGCAAATTATTTAAATCAAATTTTGTAATTTCAGCGCTACTAGGAAAGTCGCCAGTATAAATAGCCAATTGGTTACGTGTAAACGTCAAGTTTTTTTCATACCCAATCAAATCTACTTGAGAATTTGCAACTAATGTCTTTTGCGACGTGACATCAACTTTGGAAACCGTCCCAATTTGCAATTGCTTTTCTGTTACATCTGCCAAATTCTGCTGGGCTTTTAAAATTTCCTTTGTAGCATTCAACTGAGCTCTTAATGCAGCCTCTCGAATAGCTGAAGTAACAATATTTGCTGTAAGTGAGAGGTATGCACTCTCCAGCTGGAACTGCTGATATTCAGCTTGCGCCCTTGCGCTTTCGACTGCACGACGTGCTCCGCCGAAAACATCGACTCGATAATTAACGCTTATCGATGCATTGTATAAGTTGTAAGTATTGTCGCTCCCTCCAGGAAGACCAAAAGCCGCTGAAGGCATTTCTTGGCGAGTGGCGTTAGCGCCAAGCCCTATGCTTGGAAAATATTGGCCGCCTATCTGTGCATTTACATTTTCCTGAGCTGCACGCAAAGCTGCATCAGCAGCACCTAAACTAGGATTTTGCGCTAGGGCTTTTTTAATTAATACATCTAATTCTGGAGACTTATATAGCTCCCACCATTGAGCAGGAATATTGGCATCAAAGATAAAAGTTTGTTCCGTGCCTCCAGTTACGTCAGGGACAGTAGTCAATTTTGCCGCAATAGGGATTTCTGTAAAAGAGGCAACCTTTGGGGGATCTGGCTGTTTAAAGTCTGGTCCAACTGCGCATGCGCCTAGACACCCCGCAAAACCAAGCAGAACCCAATAACGCATACGAAGATATGTCTTATGAACCATTAACCAATGACTTGCGAAAAATACTTTATTTAGCAAGCCCATTTGACCACATATATCGATATTCGTCCGTTTGCATCTCCAACGCTAATAATTTTTTTGTTACTCTACAGTAACGCTCTTAGCTAAATTTCTCGGTTTATCAACATCTGTTCCAAGCGCGCACGCAGTATGGTACGCCAACAGTTGTAGTGGTACTACATGCAATATGGGGGAGAGATTTCCATAATGCTCCGGTAAACGAATTACCTGTATGCCGTCACTACTTATGATTTCGGTACCTTGATCTGCAAAAACATAAAGTCTCCCCCCTCGAGCTTTAACTTCTTGCATATTTGATTTCAACTTTTCCAACAACACATCATTAGGCGCAACTGTAACTACGGGCATTTTCTCTGTAACCAAAGCCAAGGGTCCGTGTTTTAATTCTCCTGCAGGATATGCTTCTGCATGAATATACGATATTTCCTTTAACTTAAGCGCTCCCTCCAAAGCAATTGGGTAATGCAGCCCGCGTCCAAGAAATAATGCATTTTCACATTTTGCAAATGCCTCGCTCCAGGCGATAATTTGTGGCTCCAGAGCCAACACGGCATGTAACGCCTTAGGTAAATGGCGCAATTCACGCAACATAACCCGCTCTTTATCTTCACTAATCCTGCCTGCTCGTTTTGCTATTGAGACTGTCAAAAGGTAAAGGGCAACCAACTGGGTCGTAAACGCCTTGGTAGATGCAACGCCAATTTCTGCGCCCGCCTTAGTTAAGAAATGCCAATTGGTCTCCCGAACCATGGCGCTACTGGCAACATTGCAGATTGCCAAAGTGAATTCATGTCCTAAACTTTTTGCATGTCTTAATGCCGCAAGCGTATCGGCGGTCTCCCCCGATTGTGACACCACAACAATTAGAGCCCTAGGATTGGATACTGTTTTACGATAACGATATTCACTTGCAATTTCAACTTGAGTGGAGATTCCGGCAATATCCTCAAGCCAATACTTGGCAACACAAGCCGAGTAATAACTTGTACCGCAAGCCAAAATTAGGATTTGATCAAAAGCAAGCCAATCATTTGGATTTGCTCCAAATAAATCCGGGCCAAAATGCGTAATACTGGCAAGCGTGTCGCCAATTGCACGCGGTTGCTCGAAGATTTCCTTCTGCATATAGTGTCGATAAGGTCCTAGCTCCACAGCCTCTGCCTGCAATGGCATTGGTTTAACTGCCCTTTTTTGCACTTCGCCTGTTTGACTGACAATCTCAATCTGATCATTCTTGAGTATTGCAACGTCGCCTTCTTCTAGATAGATCATTGAATGCGCTCTTCCAGCTAATGCTAAAGCATCTGAGGCAATAAAATTCTCATCCTCGCCAAGAGCTATAACCAAAGGCGAACCAGCACGGGCACCAATCAAAATATCAGGGCAATCTTGAGCAATAACGCCAATTGCATATGCGCCATGTAGCCTAGGTAAAACTGATCTAACTGCCAAACCTAAATCTCGCTTATCTAAAGAGATATAAGATTTATGGATTAAATGGGCAATCACTTCAGTATCCGTTTCGGAACTAAAAATATACCCGTCTGCTTTTAATTCTGTACGTAAACTCTCGTAATTTTCAATAATCCCGTTGTGGACAACCGCCACAAGACTGCCTGAAATATGTGGGTGGGCATTCTGAGTGTCCGGCTTACCATGAGTTGCCCAACGCGTATGGGCTATTCCCAAGGTTCCACGAAAGTCCTTACCTTGATCCACTAACTCAGCTACACGAGCAGTGGTTCTAGCTCTCTCAATTGGATGCTCTGGATTTGAAGAGTCAATTACAGCGAATCCGCAAGAATCATACCCGCGATATTCAAGGCGACGCAATCCTTCAATCAAAACATCAACAATATTTTTGTGCGATGCTGCCCCGACTATTCCACACATTTAAACGCCCCTGGCTCTAATAATGCGATTGCTTAACTAGTTCTTGTTTTTTACTACAAACGCCTTTTTGATCGTTGATTTTGTCTTCGTTAATGACTTTATTGCAGATTTTGGAATGCTTTTTTTTTCGGGTCGATCCCAGTTTAAGGAAACTTGCTTTGCTCGAGATACAGTCAGCATATTCGGAGGTGCATCTCTAGTTAATGTGGTTCCAGCGCCTAAAGTGGCACCACGTCCCACCCTCACCGGGGCAACCAATTGAGTATCAGATCCGATGAATACATCATCTTCAATAATAGTTTGGTGCTTATTAGCTCCGTCATAGTTACAGGTAATGGTTCCAGCGCCAATATTCACTCGAGATCCAACTATTGAATCCCCAACATAAGCCAAGTGATTGGCCTTGCTATTGGAAGCAATTCGACTATTTTTAATTTCTACAAAATTACCGATGTGCACATCATGTTCCAATTTTGATCCAGGACGCAGTCGAGCATATGGCCCAATTGAAGAGCTCTCCCCAACACTTGCTCCATCAAGATGACTATATGCATGAATCGAAACTTGCTTGCCAATAGTTGCATTGCGGAGAACGCAGTATGGACCTACCCTTACCCCTGAGGCTAATGTAACCAAACCCTCAAAAACACAACCCACATCAATAAATACATCGCTTCCACAATTAAGCGCACCTCTTACATCAATACGGGCGGGGTCAGCCAATGAAACACCTTCTTCCATAAGCTTGCTAGCAATATTTAATTGATAGATCCTTTCAAGTGCAGCCAGTTGATCGCGACTGTTTACCCCCGTTGTTTCCCATTCAGCCAATGCTTGCGTTGTCCTAATAGGGACGTTATCCCGAACTGCCATTGAAATCACATCTGTTAAGTAATACTCTCCTTGAGCATTGCTCGCTCGCAAAGATTTAAGCCATTTTTTTAGGGATGCAGTAGGCAAAACCATAATCCCCGTATTAATTTCAGTAATTGCCTTTTGCGAGCTACTAGCATCTTTTTCTTCTACGATCGCCGCTACAGCTCCATCCATATCTCGAACAATGCGCCCATAACCAGTTGGATCAGTCATATGCTGAGTTAATAAGGCCAAAGCAGAATCTTGTCCACGAACCCCATCCGCAATCTTTAAAAGATCTGCCAAAGTTTTTTTAGTTATAAGCGGAACATCCCCATATAAAACTAGAGTGGCCTCACCTTGATCCAATTTTGGTAATGCCTGCAGTAAAGCGTGTCCAGTACCCTTTTGCTCGCGTTGTAAAACTGTGCGTACATTTTCAAATGTTGAATCGCGATTTCCTGCTTCCGCTAAAAAATTCTTTATATTCTCAGCCCCATGACCAACAACCACAATAGGTGAATTGCTGCTTGATTTCGCCTGCAGACTCAAGGCAGTAGCCAGCACATGCTCGATAAGAGGTTTACCTGCAAGCGTTTGCAGAACCTTTGGTAATGCGGACTTCATCCGCTTGCCTTGACCGGCTGCCAATATCACAATATTCATATATCTGAAGTATAAATCTTTGAAATATTTACGCCACACTCCAATTCATCCAGCTCGGCTTCGTCTATAGCTCGATCCCCCACGAATTTTGAAATGGACGAATTGGACATTTTGTTCAATTCTTCGTTCATTATTAAGCTTTCAAAATTAAAAGCTTTGCGATCCATCAAATGAGATGGGACAATATTGTGCATTGACCGAAATAGATTTTCTACACGACCTGGGAATTGCTTTTCCCAGTCACGCAGCATCTGCTTCATTGCGGCTCGCTGTAAATTTGGCTGACTCCCGCAAAGATCACACGGAATAATGGGAAATTTCATATCAGTTGCATAGCGTTCTAGCAATTTTTCCGGCACATACGCCATTGGACGAATCACAATATGCTTTCCATCATCCGAAAGCAATTTCGGTGGCATTCCCTTCAGCTTCCCAGCGAAAAACATATTTAGTAATAATGTCTCCAAAATATCATCACGATGATGGCCAAGTGCAATTTTTGTCACCCCCAATTCATCGGCCACCCGATATAAGATTCCGCGACGCAATCGAGAGCACAAACCACAAGTTGTTTTTCCTTCAGGAATAACCCTCTTAACAACACTGTAGGTATCCTGTTCTTCAATATGGTATTTAACTCCAAGAGTGGATAGGTATTTTGGTAACACATCTGCAGGAAAGTTAGGCTGTCTTTGATCAAGGTTTACAGCGACTACTTCAAAATTAATGGGTGCGCGGTCCTGTAACTTTAATAAAATATCAAGCAAAGCATAGCTATCTTTGCCTCCCGATACACAAACCATTATTTTGTCGCCATCCTCAATCATCCCGAAGTCACCAATTGCTTGCCCAACTAAACGGCATAACTTTTTTTCAAGTTTGTTTTCTTCGAAAACTATTTTTCGGATATCGTTCATATAGGATTTTTAATTTAATCCGGCGGCTAAATTTTCGGATTTAATGCGAAATACCTCAACGCCAACAGAATGGCAATCGGGATAGACATCGGGTTTTGCAGTCGATACGCGCACCGCCAACACCTTCGGATGAGCTAACATTGCCGAAACAATATCATCGCAGAGAGTTTCTTGCAGGTGAATATGTCCTAAACTTGCCCTTGCTTTAATGGTGTCGCGCATGAAATCATAATCTAGCACCTCGTCAAGACGATCTGTCTTTGGGGTATTCAAATTAAGCGGGATATACAAATCAATGTTGAGGATAACCCTTTGCTCTGCTTTTTTCTCAAAATCGTGGACACCAATATTGATAAAGATTTCATAATCACGCAAATAAAGTCGACGACAGTCTACTAGGCTTGGATGAGAGAGAATGGCATGCATTTATAGTGGGCCTAATGGTTGTTAAACATAACATCCCTAGTTGATGGTAATAGGTGCTGGCCTCCATCAACATAAAGGGTTGTACCGGTGATTGCGCTAGATTCAGCAAGAAAGACAGCGGCCTTAGCAATTTCTGTCGGGGTAGACGACCTCTTCATTGGAGTCATTTGGTGCGCATTTAAAAAATCTTCTTCTGATTGATCACCTGAAGGCAGGGTAATTCCTGGAGCCAATCCAACAACTCGTAAATGCGGAGCAAAATCCATAGCCAATAATTCTGTAGCGCAAAGCAATGCCCCTTTTGATACGGTATAGGAAAAATAATCTGGATTCAGGTTTATCAGCTTTTGATCAAGTAAATGAATAATTGAGGGAACAATGTCGCCCCCATTTGATTTTTTTTTACCACGCTGCTTTTGCTGTCGAAACATCAACTGGGAAAGCAATACAGGGGCTACCAAATTAACGGCTAAATGCCTTTGCAAAAATTCCGCACTCAGTATTTCATCTTCAGCACTAGCTCGATCATATTCAAAAATAGAAGCGCTATTCACCAAACAATCCAACACCCCAAGCTTATCCTCGACAACCTTAAAAAGATTGTGAACTTCTGCCTCTATGGCAAGATTCGCCTGAAATGCACAAGCCCGCCCGCCCAAATCCTCGATAATTGCAACGGTTTCAATCGCCTCTGCCTGAGAGTTGCCATAATGAACGCCAACACTCCAGCCTTGGCGTGCAAATTGCAGGGCAATTTCTCGGCCCAAACGCTTCGCGGCTCCGGTAATTAGCACAACCTTTTCTTGTGCGGATAATGGGGTTGAACTAGGGTTCAATTAATTTCTCTTAGACTAGCGAGTTATGGATATTACCTTGACCAGCATTGAAACTGAGCATAGCAGAGCTCTTTACGACAAAATTGCACAAAATATTGCCAATAACGGCGGATGGATTCCCTTTTCCCGCTATATGGAAATGGCTTTGTATGAGCCCGGCCTAGGCTACTATAGCGCCGGCGCACATAAATTGGGTGCTGGGGGTGATTTTACGACCTCCCCTGAGTTAACCCCTTTATTTGGTGCAACTCTCGTTTCCAGTCTTTTGCCTGTCCTTCAAGGGCTTAAAAACAATGGCTTGCCTGCCCGTATTTTGGAATTTGGGGCAGGAAGCGGTAAATTAGCCGAATCTATTCTTACCCAACTAAATAAGCTGAACTTTAAACTTGATGATTACGACTTCATCGAGGTTTCGCCAGATTTAGCGGAGAGGCAACAAAAAAGAATACGTAAAGTTTCGGATGATCTACATTTGGATACAGCATATCAGTGGCTAAATACACTTCCTGATCATTTTCAAGGCGTGATTCTTGCTAATGAGGTATTGGATGCAATCCCATGTGATGCCATCATTTACCAACAAGGCCTTTGGCATTGGCGTGGAGTTGGGTTGGATAATAACAATTTTGCTTGGAAAATTGGAGGCGCAGTAGACCCAGAAATTCTTCCGGAGTTTCTATTGAATTCAAATAGCTTTACTGAAAACTACGTTACCGAGCTTCATACTCAATCTTCCTCATGGATTCAAAGCATAGCAAGACATATGGAAACGGGGTTATTCCTAACCTTTGATTACGGATTTCCAGAAGCTGAGTACTACCATCCACAACGCCATGAGGGCACCATCTTGGCCCACCATAGACATCACGTCATTCATGACCCATTCTACTTACCCGGTTTATGCGATATTACTGCTCACATCGAGTGGACCCGTATTGCAGAAATGGCGCTTTCCGAGGGTGCAGATGATGTCTACATGAGCAATCAGGCAAATTATTTGCTGGATGCGGGCATAGGAGACCTCACATTAGAAATTAGCGACCCAAGTGATGCAAAAACCTATTTGCCAATATCAAATGCATTGCAAAAATTACTCTCTGAAGCTGAAATGGGTGAGTTGTTTAAGGTTTTTGCTTTCTCAAAAAATATTGAACGCATCTTACCTGCTGAACATTTTCTAGATAGCTTGCCCGGGCTAAGGGGTCGAAATCGGCTATAAAATAAATTACTTTCAATTTTCTCAATTGAATACTGCTTTTATAGAATTTAATCGAGCCACCTCTATTGCGGTTCGAATGTTTTCTCCATTCGATCGATCTGATTCCTCGATTTTTTGAATGACATCCGCTACATCCACGTTTTTCGCAAGCACAAACGCTTTAAATACTAAGTCTGTGTCTAACCCCAAATTGTTACCCAAATGAATCAACCTCTCGGTCCGGTCCGGTTTTCGCCAGGCATCGGATCGATCAAACCAAGACAAAACATCTTGAGCGGTCCAGTTTATTTTTTTTAAAAACCTATACAGTTCTGAAAACAATTCAGCAAAATCTCGCACATCCTTTGGCATGCGTACAAACTCGGCCCAAGCCCGAATTTCAGCGCTTGATAAATTTATTAAGACGACAGCAATAGAGCATGAAATTTGAGAATTATCATCACTTAGAGCATTTAGGTTCTTATTCAATATTTCACGAGTATTTTCATCGCCCAGGACCTTAATCAGACCAATAGGCAGAATGTCTTTTGCCGCACCTGTATCAAGCAAAACTTGCAACATTCGCATTGGCTTTTTTGCAATTAATCCCCTGGAAATTTCTTGCCAAATCCTTTCTGGGGACAGCGATGATAATTCTCCATGATCGACGATGCTCTTAAGCTCACGAAAAGTTTCCTCTGCAATCGTGAACTCAGGAAAGCGGGCCGTAAAACGTGCCACACGCAATAATCGCAGCGGATCTTCGGAAAAGGCACTTGAAACATGACGTAAAACTTTCGCCGCTAAATCATTTTGGCCATTAAAAGGATCAATTATCCCCCCGACCAACTTACCACTTGCATCCACCTCTTGAGCCATTGCATTAATTGTTAAATCGCGTCTGCGCAGATCATCTTCTAATTTAACCGTTGGGTCAGCATAAAACATGAACCCCTTGTAGCCCTTACCTGTTTTTCGCTCTGTTCGCGCCAATGCGTATTCTGAATTTGTAATAGGGTGCAAAAAAACCGGAAAATCCTTTCCAACAGGCTTAAATCCCTGAGAAAGCATCTCCTCAATCGTTGCCCCAACAACAACAAAATCAAAATCATGAACAGGAATCCCCATCAAAGTGTCGCGCACAGACCCACCAACAGCGTATGTCTTCAAAAGAACAAATCCTCCAATGAATGCCGTGCAATTCCAAAATCCTCCACTAACGCATCACGGGAATTTTTAGGCAAGACATTTGGAATCGCCATGGATGCGATATTGTCTCGAGACATTAAAGTTCGAAACGGCAATAACTCAAACATCATAGCTTGCAAATACCCCAAAAATTGAGGGATAGAAATGACCAGGCAATAAGTTCTTGCCTTACGAGCGGAAAAATTAACAATCTCTTTCATAGTTAACACTTGTGGGCCCACTAGATCATATGCGTGATGTATGGTTTTACTCTTACTCAATGCCTGTAAAAATGCGCTAGCCACATCATCCACATTTACAGGCTGAAATTTCGCAGTTGAATTTGCCAGCGGCAATATGGGAAAGATTTTGCACAATTTTATAAAAAGATTAATAAATTCATCATCGCGCCCAAAAATAACGGAAGGCCTAAAAATAGTCCAATCCAAATGACTTTCCCGAATTGCGTTTTCAGCATCACCTTTGCTGCGTTGATACATGGAAGGACCGCTCGAATCGGCTCCAAGAGCACTCATATGCAAATACCTTTTTAACCCATATATTTGCATACAAGAAATGATATTTTTTACCAAAGTGACGTGCGCATCTCTAAAGACTTTTCCATATGGCACTGCTGGCTTATCGTGTAAAACTCCTACTAAATTAATGACAACACCATTGGGTTTGACTTGCGAGCATAATTTTTTAAGTACATCAAACTCGCTGACATTCGCATCAACCAAATTCGTATTTGGGAGCAACCGTAACTCATTTGAAGCAGAAATATTTCTTGTAGGCAATAAAACACGGAATCCATTCAATTGCAATTTAGCCGCCAACCTCCTTCCTACAAACCCATTGCCTCCTATTAGCAATATATCGTATTTCATTTATACCAGTGCTTCATCGGATCAAGGTAAGTCATTTTGGTTCGCGGCCTTTGGATTAATAACTCCCAACCGTTGCTTTAAAGATTGGACCTGGTCATGCATGACAGCAGAATAATAATTTGCATTTGATAGTACGTTTTTAACATAGGTTCTTGTTTCGTTAAATGGAATAGTTTCAGCAAAAATTGCCCCCTCAACAGAACCGCTTAATTTCTCTCTCCACTGTTTAGATCTCGATGGACCCGCGTTATAGGCAGCCGATGCTAGAACCCATGAGCCGTCTAAATCAACCAAAACCATATTCAAATAATTGCTGCCCAATGTAAGATTGGTGCCGGTATCCCTCAACTGCTCATTAGTATACGAATTCATTCCTATTTTCTTCGCCACATATTTCGCCGTATTTGGCATAACCTGCATCAATCCAGAGGCTCCAACCGATGAAGATGCGTTCATAATAAAACGCGATTCTTGACGAATGAGTCCATATGCCCAAGCCAAATTTAAGTCAATCTGTTTAGCGATTGGCATGAGTTCTTCTCTAAATGGTGTTGGATACCGCAAAGTAAAATCGTGGTCCTGTTTCGTCCTGTCCGCGGCACTTACAACTCGATCATACAAATTCACTCGCTTGGCATATTCCGCTGCAGCAATCAATTGTCGATCGCTCATGCCCCGCAATTCCCAATTCCATTCGCGGTTACCCTCAAAGCGCAAATTCATAGCATACAGTCGTTCTCCACGAATGAAACCTTTGCGTTCGGACATGTCACCAATTTCCTGATCCGAAATCTTAATTTTTGTTTGCGTATGCAAGTTTGCAGGTTTACCTAATTCTTCACGAGCTAACTGCCCATAAAAATTAATTTGATCCTGTATTAATTCAAAGGTTTCATGGGCTTTTGAATCTTGCCCTGCGGCTTTCAAGGCGCGACCATACCAATAAGTCCAGGCTGGATCACGGCTGCGAACTGCTGGATTCATACCCTCAATTGCATCCTTTACTAATACCCAATCCTGAGCACGTAAAGCCGCTCTAACTTTCCATTCCTGACTTTCAGCCGATAGTAACTCATTAAATCCGAGAGCTTGCTGAAGACGGTAAGCATCATCAGCATTGGAATCCAACTTCTTTCCTAAAAATTGGCCGATAACGGCCCAAGCTGCGGCTTGGTTCTCTTTTGTATACCGAGGGGCAATTTGTAAAAATTCACGGTAAGCTTTCGCTGGATCAGCTTTTGCTGATTTAACAATATCGCCTATTGGATCTTCACCGCCGATCCTACGAGACATAGTATCAAAACCCATCTCACTCGCTGCGCGACCTATAGCTTTTGCCTCGCTTACACTAATTCCGTTTGTCTGCACTAACAACGGTACTAGCTCCTGGCAAGCCTGACCAAAATACCGTGGATCAAGCAACACCGAGCGAGCGTCTATACCAACTTTTGTAGCGCTCTCACCTTTAGCTAGTCGAGATTGCAAGGCGTAGCATTTAACAGCGGTATCATCATCCAATACAAATTTGGAATACTCGCTATCAAAGTTGCGCCAATCCTTCCTTTTTCCCAATACCAATAGCCAATCATTACGCATACGATCAGCCAAGGCGTTTCCTTGGTATTGCGATAAAAATGCATTCACCTCAGCGTCTGCTGTGGTTTCAGATCGAGGCGCGCCTCCACTATCAAATAACTGCGGCTTTATCCGAAAATAAGTCACATAATCTTCAAATTCATAATTTGGAATAGTAGAAGCCAATTGTTGCGCTCGAAATACATCATTTTTCTTGGCAGCCTCTCGCAAATCTATAAATATACGATCTGCATCCGTGATTTCTGCCGCTGCAGATTTATTCGCATACGATTTTGGTAAGCTGATTTTTTTTGCCAAAACCTGTTCGCTCATCAAAAAAGATAAGCAAAGGAAGCACCCAAGTACCCCTGTCCAAGAAATCAGATTTCTCAATAATTTTCTAGGAACAACCCTCTTCTCCACAATTTTGCCTTTTCATATTTACTACAAGTGTTCATTTTCGCTTGATAATGCAAGCTATGCATAGCGAACCACTAAAAATTCTTCGCCAAAATCTATTGGCAAAGCGTATTATTTTTGCCGCAGATCCTGACGCCTCCATCCTAAAGGATAGGCTGCTAATCCTCCTAAATCAATTTCTGTCCCAATCTGGTAAAGAAATCCAAACTATTGCATTGTATTGGCCGATTCGTGGAGAAATTGACCTGCGGGCAACACTCATTTCCTGGTCTAAATGTTCACCAGCCAGACAATTAGCTCTTCCAGTAGTCCGTGAGGATAAACATTTAGATTTTTACACATGGAAAGAGGGGGATCCACTATCCGTAAACATTCACGGAATCTCAGAGCCTGACATCAATTACGCCTCTACAAGCCGCATTATTCCGGACTGTATTTTCATACCCTGTGTTGGCTGGTCATCAACTTGTGAGGACGAATTAAAACACGTAAGCTACTGGCGATTAGGCTACGGTGGCGGGTATTTTGATCGCACCCTTCGCCAACTGCGCAACTCCAATCCATCTGTACTTTGTATTGGAGTTGGGTTTGATTTTCAAAAGCTAGATATTACCCAATGGCGATCTCAGGAACACGATGAGTCCTTATATGCAATGCTAACCGAATCGGGATTTTATTCTTAAACTAATCCAAGATTTTCAGCGATTGCCAATACTGTATCCGCCTGATTAAGTGAGTAGAAGTGTAAGCCCGGTGCCCCATCAGACAAAAGTTGATCACATAAGTCAGTTACCACATCTTCACCAAACGCCCGAATCGATGCAACATCGTCACCATAGGACTGCAAACGCAAACGAATCCAACGTGGAATTTCTGCACCGCATGCCTCAGAGAAGCGAATTAATTGGGTGCTATTGGTAATGGGCATGATCCCAGGAATAATTGGTTGTACAACACCAAGATCATTTGCCTCTTCTATAAAACGAAAGTAGGCATCACAATTAAAAAAATACTGTGTAATTGCAGAATTTGCTCCGGACTTCATCTTCTGCACAAAAAAATCTAGATCCGATAAGGGAGACTTCGATTGTGGATGTGTTTCAGGATATGCCGCCACATCAATATGGAACCAATCCCCAGTTTCAGCCCTTATAAAATCAACCAATTCATTGGCATGTAAAAATTCACCGTATTGACCCATACCTGAAGGCAAGTCACCACGTAAAGCAACAATACGACGAATGCCTAAATTACGATATTGAATCAACATATCTCGCACACTTTCACGTGAGCTGCCTACGCACGATAGATGTGGAGCCGCCATTTCACCGGCGGCATGCATTTCACTAACAATTTGCAGAGTGCCTGATTGAGTAGACCCTCCAGCCCCAAATGTCACGGAATAAAATGAGGGCTTTAATTTTTGATTAAAGCGTTCACGCACAAGGCGTAACTTAATCTCCCCCTCAGGTGTTTTAGGAGGGAAAAATTCGACACTTATTTCCATGATTTTGGGCCCATTTCGTAACTTAAAATTTAATAGCGATAATGCTCAGCTTTATAAGGGCCTTCTTTACTAACGCCTATATATGCAGCCTGTTGATCTGTTAACTCGGTTAATTGTGAATTTAACTTTTTCAATTGCAATCGAGCTACTTTCTCATCCAAATGTTTAGGTAGTGTATAAACGCCAATCGGATATTTTTTAGTTCCAACAGCGCCCCATAATTCGATTTGGGCAATCACTTGATTGGCAAATGATGAACTCATCACATACGATGGGTGGCCAGTTCCACAACCCAAATTAACCAATCTACCTTTAGCTAAAATTATTAAACGTTTTTCAGGTTTTCCGTTGGCGGCGGGGAAAATCACATGGTCAACTTGGGGCTTAATTTCTTCCCAACGGTATTTTTCTATCCCTGCAATGTCTATTTCATTGTCGAAGTGCCCAATATTGCAAACAATTGCCTGATCCTTCATTCGCGCCATATGGTCATGAGTAATCACATGGTAGTTACCGGTTGCCGAAACAAATATATCCGCCTTCTCAGCTGCATAATCCATTGTCACAACTCGATAACCTTCCATAGCGGCTTGCAAAGCGCATATTGGATCAACTTCAGTAACCCAAACTTGTGCCGATAAAGCACGCAGAGCCTGTGCCGACCCTTTACCAACATCGCCATATCCACAAACAACGGCAACCTTGCCTGCAATCATGACATCCGTCGCACGCTTAATTGCATCAACCAAGGATTCACGGCAACCATAAAGATTGTCAAACTTGCTCTTTGTTACGGAATCATTCACATTAATTGCAGGAAATTTCAATTCGCCTTTTGCGAACATTTGATAGAGGCGATGAACTCCTGTAGTAGTTTCCTCAGTAACACCTTCAACTTTTGCTAAGCGGGTTGAATACCAGAGTGGCTCTACGGCTAATTTGCTCTTAATTGCAGCAAATAAAATTGTCTCTTCTTCGCTTGTAGGGTGATGCAATACCGCCTGATCTTTCTCTGCCTTTGCACCAAGGTGCAATAAGAGCGTTGCATCTCCACCGTCATCCAAAATCATGTTGGTGAATCCGCCATCTGACCATTCGAATATTCTATGTGTGTAATCCCAATACTGCTCAAGACTTTCACCTTTAATTGCAAAAACAGGTGTTCCATTTGCAGCAATTGCAGCAGCCGCATGATCTTGAGTGGAAAATATATTGCAGGAAGCCCATTGCACTTCTGCACCAAGGGCCTCAAGAGTCTCTATTAATACCGCCGTTTGAATAGTCATATGTAACGAACCAGTAATGCGCGCGCCCCGCAAAGGCTGCCCCGCGGAAAACTCATCCCGAATGGCAATTAAGCCGGGCATTTCGGTTTCAGCGATTGCAATTTCTTTACGGCCAAAGTCCGCCAAAGAAATGTCTGCAATTGCACACTTGGTTGCTACAAAATCATTTAAATTGAAATCAGATACGGAATTCATGAATGCTCCAGCTAAAACAGTTCATTGCTGGAGTAAAAACACTCGCTAGCCTTGAACTGAGGGTTAGCGAGCGCGGTTGCAAATTGTAGAATTGCTCGAAAGCAACCCTACACCCTTCAAGCCTGGGGATTGCCAATTTATTGCAATCCTTGCAACGCTCCTTGAAGATATGACGAAATTGTAATCAATTTCGTCATATTTGGTTTTAATGCCAATTTTTGAAATCTTTACTACAGTCCTGCTGCTGCCTTAAGTATTGGAGCTTTATCACACTGCTCCCAGGTAAATTCTGGCTCTTCACGTCCAAAATGGCCATAAGCAGCCGTTTTACGATAAATCGGACGTAAAAGATTTAGCATTTTTACAATCCCCTTGGGGCGCAAATCGAAATGTTCGGCAACCAATTCCGCGATTTTTTCATCTGAAATTTTACCTGTGCCGTATGTGCTTACCATCACCGATGTTGGCTTAGCCACACCTATCGCATATGAAATTTGGATTAGGCAGCGGCTAGCCAACCCAGCGGCAACCACATTCTTTGCAACATAACGACCAGCATAGGCTGCAGAACGATCAACCTTAGATGGGTCCTTACCTGAGAATGCCCCGCCACCATGAGGGGCAGCGCCACCATAAGTATCAACAATAATTTTTCGACCCGTCAATCCGCAATCCCCTTGAGGTCCACCTATAACAAATCGGCCGGTTGGATTGACCAGATAATTTATAGCACCCTTAATCAAGTGCTTAGGTAATACAGGCTTAATAATTTCTTCTATGACGGCTTCACGTAATTTCTCTAAGGAAATGTCTTCTGCATGTTGCGTAGACAACACAACTGTGTCAATTGAGTCGGGCTTACCATCAACATAACGCAATGTCACTTGCGACTTTGCATCCGGACGCAGCCAATTTAAACGGCCATCACGACGTAATTGCGATTGACGCTCTACCAATCGATGTGAAAGATGGATCGGTAAAGGCATTAATTCAGCCGTTTCATCGCAAGCATAACCAAACATCAAGCCCTGATCGCCAGCACCTTGATCTAAACCGTCGTCATGAGCCTTATTAACGCCCTGAGCAATATCAGGGCTCTGTTTATCGTACGCAACCAAAACAGCGCAACCCTTGTAATCAATTCCGTACTCGGTATTGTCGTAGCCAATTTCTCTTAAGGTATTGCGCGCTACCTGAATGTAGTCTACGTTTGCATTTGTGGTAATTTCACCAGCCAGCACCACCAACCCTGTATTACAAAGCGTCTCAGCCGCCACCCGAGCAGTAGGGTCTTGGGTCAAAATCGCATCTAAAATCGCATCTGAAATTTGATCCGATACTTTGTCTGGGTGACCTTCAGAAACGGATTCTGAGGTGAAGAAATAATCATTTGCCATTGTGTTTTTCCTTTATAAATGAACACGATCAATTTAGGACAACTCGACGTGCCAGAAACCACAACGGCGACGCTTTAGCAGAATTTATTAAACGCCCTGCAAGTTGTCTTAACTCGGCGATTTTGCTATTTTACCAAATACGTCCAACTTTGGCAAATTCCTTAAAATTAAGCCAATTTACTGAGCTTTCAGAATTGTCCGGTCGACTCCTATTGAATATCATTGTCTAGTGCGTAAATTTCTTCTCAATTTAGTCCTAAATGGCCTTGCAGCCCTTCCCCTTGCTGCTGCTCAGGGTGTAGGCGCCTTTTTGGGGGCGATTGCATATCTTGGATCCTCAAAATATCGCCGATTATTTCGCCAAAATTATCTTGCAGCCACCACCCAAAATCAACTACCTAAAAACCTTTGGGGCGCTATATTTGGATCTGGCATGCTACTAACCGACAGTCTTTGGATCTGGCGCAACCCGCAAAAGGCACTAAATTTAATTGAAGTATTCAATTGGGACATAGTTGAAAGGGCCATTAATGGAGATCACGGGCTTTTGATGATGACACCCCACATTGGTGGGTTTGAAATCATGCCAAGAATGCTTGCACAGCGACACAAGGCAACGATTTTATATCGACCAGTCCGTCAGCACTGGCTAAACGAAGTTGTTGAAGCTGGTAGAACTTTCCCCAATTTGCATTTTGTCCCAACTAATTTATACGGCGTACGGCAAATGACTAGGGCACTCACTCGAGGGGAGGCTATTGGGATCTTGCCCGACCAAGTGCCAAGCGGCGGCGAAGGTGTTTGGGCCAATTTTTTTGGTCGCCCCGCTTACACTACAACATTACCTGCCAAACTGGCAAATCGGCATAAATCGCCAATTATCATGTTCGTTGCCAAACGGAAACCCTGCGGTGCCGGCTGGGTAATATCGGCCAAACAATTGCCTCCATTCCCAGAAGATTCGCTACTTGCAGCAACCGCTTTAAATCAAGCCATTGAAGAGGCAATTCAGGTGGCCCCAGAACAATTTATTTGGGCATACAACCGATTCAAGCATCCTAGTGGCGCAGAATTACCGCCAAACAAATAGTGCCTTTTTGAATATTCTCGATTCAAATTGTTATGTGGCATTTGGGGTTGGAACAATTGCACATGTGCACATGCCCCACTTCTGAATAATCAAATTTGAATACGCCATTGGCTAGCGTACTTCCTACGTTCTTTGCGATAGGGTTAATAACGATCCATCTAAATTAAACTCTATATTGAAAATCTTGTTCCTAAAAGACCTGCGGAGTACTATTGGATTCGTAACAAACTTTAAAATACCAGTGGTTGAAAAAATCATGATTAACAGTAAGGATGCATTTGAAACCTAATCAAACTCGCCAACTTCGCTTTACAAAAATGCAGGGCACCGGGAACGATTTCATTGTATTGAATGGAATTAGTCAAGATTTAAGCAATATTAGTCCGGAACAATGGCGTCAACTGGCACATCGCCAATTTGGCATTGGTGCCGATCAGTTTCTCATCGTTGAAAAATCATCGCATCCTGATGCGGATTTTCGCTATCGTATCTTTAACTCCGATGGCGGTGAAGTTGAGCAATGCGGAAATGGGTCGCGCTGCTTTGTTAGGTTTGTGCTTGATCAAGGCTTAAGTAAAAAAAATCCATTACGCGTTGAGGTCGCACACACCATTCTTACGCTTGAGGCGCAAGATGACGGTCAAGTAAGGGTCAATATGGGGCCACCCATTTTCACTCTTGATGAAATTCCATTCAACCCTGCGAATTTGGCAAGTAAACAGGAGTTTCATGAAACCCTATACGCCCTTCCGGTTGGATCCCATTCATCACTAATTGGAGGTCATGATGATTGGATTGGGGTTTTATCAATGGGGAATCCCCATGCTGTTCAAGTTGTTGGTGACGTAGATAGCGCCCCAGTAGCACATGAAGGACCTGCAATTGAAAATCACCCTGCATTTCCTAAAAAGGTTAATGCTGGATATGTCCAAATTCTTGATCGCCACTCCATTAAATTACGAGTATATGAACGCGGCGCTGGTGAAACCCTATCTTGTGGAACGGGTGCATGTGCAGCAGTTGTCTCCGGGATTCGTCGTGGCCTTTTAGATTCTCCTGTTGCAGTTCATACTCGGGGCGGCAAATTAGAGATTTCTTGGCCCGGCATGGTCGACAGTCAACCGCAACCCGTTATCATGACCGGTCCGGCAATTACCGTTTTTGAAGGTGAAATAGAGTTGCCTGCCTAATTAGTGAGGCGTATCTTTTATAGGCTAAATGACGCCATACCGCTCTCTGTAAGTTTTTACATCCGGCAGATATCGCTGTAATTTCAAATCATTTGATGCGGTTAAATAAGTCAACAAATCCCCAAGATTTGCAATCGATACCACCGGTAAGCCAAACTCACTCTCCACTGCTTGTACTGCAGATCTTTCGCCTATCTCGGTTGCAGTACCGGATTTCTCCATTCTGTCCAAGGCTATCAAAACAGCGACCGGCTCAGCGCCAGAGGCTCGAATTAACTCAACCGACTCGCGCACCGAAGTGCCTGCAGAAATTACATCATCAATGATGACCACCTTGCCTTTTACTGGCGCCCCAACTAATACACCGCCCTCACCATGATCCTTGGCTTCTTTACGGTTATAGGCGTATGGCACATTGCAACCCATTTCCGCCAATGCTATAGACGTAGCTGCAACCAAAGTAATGCCTTTATATGCCGGACCAAATAACATATCAAATTCAATCTTTGATTGCATTAAGGCTTTTGCATAATAATGGCCTAGCGCACTAAGACGTGAACCATCATTAAACCCACCAGCATTAAAAAAATATGGGGAAAGCCGTCCCGCTTTCGTTTTAAACTCCCCAAACGATAAAACGTTTGCATCTAGGGCAAACTGTATAAAGTCGAATTGATTAGAATTTTTTGAGCTCATAGGCCTATATGTTACGCATCATTTCCTCTAACCTCAACGGTATCCGTTCAGCCATTAAAAAAGGCTTTCTTCCTTGGATGCAAAGTCAGCATGCAGATTTCATCTGCATGCAAGAACTAAAGGCCCAAAAAGACGACCTAGAGAACGATGTTCTGAACCCAAACGGCATGGCAGGATTTTTTCATCATGCTGAAAAAAAAGGATACAGCGGTTGTGGTATTTATACCCCACATACACCAAATTCAGTCATTTATGGTTTTGGAAATCCTGAGTTTGATGCTGAAGGGCGTTATGTAGAACTTCAATTCAAGAACTTATCGGTAATTTCGATTTACATGCCATCAGGCTCAAGCTCACCCGAAAGGCAGGCAGCTAAATTTCGCTATCTTGATGCTTTTTTGCCTCACCTTAAAAAACTTAAAAATTCGGGTCGGCAAATCATCATCAGCGGTGATGTCAATATCGCTCACAATGAGATCGATTTAAAAAACTGGAAAGGAAACCAAAAAAACTCCGGCTTTTTACCAGAAGAGCGCTCATGGCTAACAAATCTATTTGATCAAGTTGGTTATGTTGATGTCTATCGCAAGATTGAACCCAACGCAAGCGATGCCAGTTATACATGGTGGAGCAATAGAGGTCAAGCCTACGCAAAAAATGTTGGCTGGCGAATTGATTATCAAATTGCTACGCCAGATTTTGCTGCCAGCGCAAAGAATGCTGCAATCTATAAAGAAAAGCGATTTTCAGATCATGCGCCCTTAATCATTGATTACGATTGGATCCTCTAGGTTAACGTAACCTTCTTGTCGTTTACCCCCCAAGGTGCGATCTTCATAAGCAGCAACATGCCTGGCAGGGCTAGCGCGAAACACAATATATAAAAATTAAACCAACCTAATGCCTCAACAATATAGCCTGTAATTGAATTTATAAAAGTTCGGGGGACTGCTGCCAGACTTGTAAATAATGCAAACTGAGTAGCGGTATATCGAGGATCTGTTGTTTGAGCAATAAAAGCAGTAAATGCGGCGGTACCCAAGCCTACAGCAAAGGCTTCAAAACCAATTACCCAAGCCAAGACCCATTGGCTAAGCCCCACCTTAGCCAATACCGCAAAACCTAAAATAGCCACTGCCTGAAATACCCCAAAAATCCATAACCCTCTTGATATTGTGATTTTTTGCAACCAATAAGCGCCTAATAGACCCCCTACAAAACTCGCCCATAAACCTGCATTTTTGGCCACCAAACCAATCTGTGTACGAGTAAATCCCAGATCCATATAGAAGGGGGTTGACAAAGCCGTTGCCATCGAATCACCTAGCTTGTATAGAAAAATAAAAGCCAAGATGATTAGCGCGTATGACCAACCCCGTCGAGAAATAAATTCTTTAAATGGATCAACTACCGCTTCACGCAAACTCTGCGGTGGGATTCTTCCTCGTAATGAAGGTTCCGGCAGCACAAGGGTTGTAATAATTCCTACAACAGCAAAAGATCCAGTGATTAAAAATACGATATCCCAAGGCACATAATCGGACAATATTAAGGATAAGGATCCTGGCACAAGAGTTGATAATTTATAAGCGTTTACAAATATAGCTGTGCCTGAACCCAATTGATCCTCAGCAAGCCATTCGCGACGATAAGCATCTACAACAATATCTTGGCTTGCAGAAAAAAAAGCGATCGCTGTTGCCAAGATAACTACTTGCCAGATATCCTTAATCGGATCATAAAACCCCAGACACATGATGGCCATCATGATGACCGTTTGGGTTATCAGCATCCAACCGCGACGCCTGCCTAGGAACGGTATTGGGTATCGGTCTAAAAATGGCGCCCAAAGAAACTTCCATGTATATGGAAATCCAACCAATGCAAACAATCCGATTGCCTTTAGATCGACTCCTTCCGATCTCAACCATGCAGAAAGTAAGTTGTAGAGTACGAACAGGGGTAGACCACTTGAAAAACCAAGAAATGCGCATGCCAATAACGCTTTTACATTGCCTGGCTCTTTAATTGCTGAGTTTCCTAATGGTGGTTCGATCAGTCCACTCCCAAAACTTAAGCGCGTCGTATGCGGAACAGGGCTAGGCTGCCAAAAAAATTGGGCATGAGAGTAACTTCTCTACCCTCATGCAAAACGCATCGATCAACTACACTCAAACCTAAGCTTGATGCCAATTGCTCAAAGTCAGTAATAGTCAATACTCGAACGTTTGGTGTGTTGTACCACTTATAAGGCAAACTTTTTGAAACCGGCATGCGGCCAAGGGCAACCGCCAAGCGATGAGACCAGTGGCCAAAATTAGGGAACGAAACAATAGACTCTTTACCAACTCGAACAATCTCTCGTAAAATTTTCTCGGTTTGATGAATGGTTTGAACAGTCTGCGAAAGAACAACCGTGTCAAAGCTATTGTCCTCAAATAACGCCAACCCGCCTTCTAGATTCTGTTGAATTACATTTAAACCTTTTTGAGCACAAGACAATACCCTCAAATCGTCAATTTCAACTCCGTATGCATGTACAGGTTTTTGTGATTTCAAAAACTGCAGAAAGCTTCCGTCTCCACATCCCAAGTCTAAAACCTGACTCTGAGGCTCAATCCAGCTTGCGATAGCATTAAAATCCGCTCGCTTCATAACAATGCCTCATATATGTTGTCAAAATACGCCTTCAACAAATTATGGTATCGACCATCATCTAGTAAAAATGCATCGTGCCCATGAGGCGCATCGATTTCCGCATAAGTCACCTCACTTTTATTGCTAAGCAGGGATTCAACAATTTCTCGACTTCGGTTTGGGGGAAACCTCCAGTCAGTGGAGAAACTGACCACTAAGAATTTAGCCTGAACTTCAGCCAAAGCACGGTTTAAGCTACCCCCGTACCTTCGAGCAGGATCAAAATAATCTAACGCACGGGTAATCAATAAGTAAGTATTGGCATCAAAATACGTAGAGAACTTATCGCCCTGATGACGCAAATAACTCTCTACTTCAAATTCCACATCGAAGCTGAATCGATAATCGTCTGATTCTCCATCTGGGCGTTGCAATTCACGACCAAATTTTTCCGCCATATCGTCATCTGATAAATAGGTAATATGACCAACCATGCGTGCCAATCTTAAACCACGTTTAGGTACCACTCCATGGGCGTAGTAATTGCCTCCATGAAAATCAGGGTCAGATAAGATGGCATTTCTCGCTACCTCATTAAAGGCGATATTCTGCGCGCTTAATTTTGGAGTTGAAGCAATAACCACACAATGATCAATCCGCTTTGGAAACTGAATTGCCCAAGCCATGGCTTGCATTCCGCCAAGACTACCGCCCATAACCGCAGCAAATTTTCTAATACCCAGCTTATCCGCTAGGCGCGCCTGAGTATTCACCCAATCCTCAACCGTCACCAGCGGAAAATCTGCGCCGTATGGCCTGCCTGTAGATACATTAATACTCATTGGTCCTGTAGAGCCAAAACATGAACCCAGATTATTAACGCCAATAACAAAAAATCGATCAGTATCTACAGGCTTACCGGGACCAATCATGTTGTCCCACCAGCCAATATCGGCATCATCATCTGGACTTGGTCCGGCAACATGATGGGATGCATTAAGTGCATGGCAAATAAGCACTGCGTTGCTTTTTTCAGAATTTAACTTGCCATATGTTTCAATTACCAAATCATAGGCTGACAACATGGCGCCACTTTGCAAAGGCAAGGTCTCAGCAAAGTGTATAGTGTTTCTAGATAGGTTTAACTCACTCATTCTGAAAGAAGAATGCGAAGGCTTATATCAGAGGCCTCAGTCGGTAGCTTTTTGAAACCACTTCTAGCAAACCGATGCCATCGCCCCAATACAAAACTCATTAACATCGCAGCGCGAATACTTACCTCATCTTGGGTCACATTAGCCCATTCCCCGCCTTGTGTTTGAGCAATTCTCAATGATTGCTTTAGGGAAGCTTCAACTCGCTCAAGAACTTGTGTAATTCGCTCTTGCAATCGATCGTCCTCTTGTAATAGAGCGTCGCCCAATAAAACACGAGTCATTCCAGGATTTTTTTCAGCAAAGTATAGGAGCATCTGCAGTATGCCTCTGGCTTGAGCCAATCCCAATTCCTCTTTCTGATTGATTTGATTAATTAATCCAAACACTGTTTGCTCTATAAAAGCTATTAAACCTTCAAACATTTGCGCCTTGCTTGCAAAATGTCTATAAAGTGCAGCCTCAGATACCTGAATTTTTGCGGCAAGCGCAGCGGTTGTTACCCTTTCGCCGCGAGGATTTTGTAACATTTCAGCTAAAACTTGCAAAATTTGTAACCGGCGTTCGCCTGGGCGTGGACGCTTTCGAGTCTTGCTCGCTTCTGCGATAGCATTATTTGCATCAGGAGACGAAACAGTGGAATCATGCATTGTTATTTTTATCCAAAGCCTATCTTGAACGAATCATCGTTCCGAACGCTTGTTCAGTCAAAATTTCAAGCAAAAGTGAATGCTCAATGCGACCGTCGATGATATGAACAGAGTTTACTCCGCTCTTGGCAGCATCTAGGGCAGAAGAAATTTTGGGCAACATACCGCCTGAAATAGTTCCGTCAGCAAACAAATCATCAATTTCCCGAGCAGTTAAGTCAGTCAAAAGATTGCCGCTCTTATCCATAACACCAGGAATATTTGTCATCATGACCAACTTTTCAGCATTTAAAATTTCAGCCATCTTGCCAGCAACTAAATCCGCATTGATATTAAATGCCTGACCTTCTGCACTAAATCCAATTGGTGAAATTACTGGAATAAACGCATCATCTTGCAACGCTTTTACAACCGCAGGATTGATACCTTCTATTTCTCCAACAAAACCAAGATCAATCATCGCTCCAATATTCTTCTCATCAGGAACGAGCATTTTCTTGGCATGAATCAACCCGCCATCTTTTCCTGTTAAGCCAACTGCCTGACCCCCAAAATGATTAATCAGCATCACTATATCTTGCTGTACCTCGCCACCCAACACCCACTCAACCACTTCCATAGTTTCTTCGTCGGTGACTCGCATACCTTGGATAAATGTGCCAGTTTTTCCAATTTTCTTAAGCGCTTCGTCAATTTGCGGCCCCCCACCGTGAACAACCACAGGGTTCATACCAACTAACTTTAAAAGAATAACGTCGCGAGCAAAGCTTTCTTTTAATCGCTCCTCAATCATGGCGTTACCACCATACTTAATGACAATAGTCTTTCCATGATATTGGCGAATGTAGGGCAATGCCTCGGCCAATATTTCAGCCTTTAATAAGGGAGAAATATCGGCAATTGTGGGAAGATGCTTGGTCATGCTTGGTTGTTTTTTGTCATGGCGTGATACTTAATCACCAAATAATTTTTGACGCAACTCACGGCGCTCTTGCGCTTCAAGTGATAAGTTAGCCGTGGGTCTTGCAATCAGGCGGTTTAAGCCTATTGGCTCACCGGTTTCTTCGCACCAGCCATAATCACCAGACTCAATTCGTGCCAAGGCTTGCTCAACCTTTTTTAAGAGTTTGCGCTCCCTATCACGAGTGCGAAGTTCCAATGCATGCTCTTCTTCAATCGTTGCTCGATCGGCTGGATCGGGAACCAGAATGTTCTCACGTAAATGCTCAGTGGTCTCTGAGGCATTCTTTAGGATGTCGTCCTTTAAGACTGTCAGTTTTTGACGGAAAAATTCGAGCTGAGTCGCATTCATGTAGTCCTTTTCAGGCATTTTTAACAAATCGCTCTCTGTTAAAACAGTCCCTTTTAAAGCGGCAGAAGCTGACTTGCCGCTGGATTTTGCAGCTGTTGCTGACTTACTTGATGCTGTTTTTACTGTCATTTCACTCTTTCCATCGTTTTGAAGCATTATTGCCCCATTCTGCCAAGTTTTTAAGGATTTATTTGAAACTAGTCCGTGGCGGCGGATTTTACTCGAATCCCGACTAGACTAAGCATCCTTCTAACCCGGCTAACAGGGTATCCCTAGGTAAATCAATGCCAATGAACACCATGCGCGTTTGTTTTGGCTCTGTACCCCACGTACCAGCCAAATCACTCCCCATCATCTGGTGAACCCCCTGAAATACAACCTTCCGATTGCTTCCTTTAACGTATAACACCCCTTTGTAACGCAATAATTTTTCGCCAAAAACATCCAAAATACCCCCAAGAAAATCTTCTAGCTTCTGGTGATCAAAGGGTTTATCACTACGAAATACAAAAGATTGAATACGGTCAGTATGTCCGGAGTGCCCATGATGCTTGTGGCTGTGGTCATGGTCATGGTGGTCATGACCACAAGCGCTATGATCATGATCATCCTCTTCAAGAAAATGAGGGTCAATGTCCAGCTTGGCATTGAGGTTAAAACCCTTCAAATCCAGCACGGCGTCCAAAGGAACCACGCCTTTTGTAATTCCCTGAATTGGTGCCCTGGGATTCATATGCATTAAGCGTGCACGGAGCAACTCAACATCAGTTGGAGAAACCAGATCAGTCTTAGTGATAAATATTTGATCCGCAAAACCCACTTGTCGCTGAGCCTCTTCATGAACATTCAGTTGTTGCTGGCCATGTTTTGCATCCACTAAGGTCACTATTGCATCCAAGACATAGTGTTCCGCAACATCATCGTCCATGAAAAATGTTTGGGCTACTGGACCCGGATTGGCCACTCCAGTCGTCTCAATGACTACCCGATCAAAATTGATTTTCTTTTGGTCGCGTTGCTCCCATAGCTCGTTTAGCGCATCAACCAAGTCACCACGAATTGTGCAACAAATACACCCGTTACTCATTTGAACAATGGTTTCTTGGCTGTCTTGGACCAAAATCTCATTATCGATATTCTCTTCACCGAATTCATTCTCAATAACGGCTATTTTTTTTCCATGCTGCTCAGTCAAAATATGCTTAAGCAGCGTGGTTTTGCCGCTTCCTAAAAAACCGGTAAGAATTGTTACTGGGATCAAGGCCATTTTGGCTCCATTCAAAATACAGCTATAGTACTTCCCTAATTACATCGGGAAACCACACATATTAACTAGTTCAATCAACGCTTTCCCGCTTTTGCCCTAGGATGCGCCTGATCATAGGCCCGAGCAAGATGCTGAAAATCTAAAGCGGTGTAAATTTGCGTGCTTGAAATACTAGCATGACCAAGCATTTCCTGAACAGCGCGCAAATCCTGAGATGACTGTAAGACATGACTGGCAAAACTATGGCGCATCATATGGGGATGAACATGGGTAGGAAGTCCCGCCCTCATCGCTAAACGACGTAGACGGTCCTGTACCGTCCGAGGAGAAAGTCTTAAGCCTTTGCCTGATATAAACATCGCTAGCCCTTCCTTGGCTCCTATTAGATCGGCCCTCCTAATCAACCAAGCCCGCAAAGACTCCATTGCGGGCATACCCACAGGAACAGTGCGTCGTTTACCCCCTTTTCCTAACACGGTAACTTCAGCCGCCTCCCAATCAAGCCAGCCTGCAGACTCATACTGACGATCAGAGCTTTGAGAAATATCAATTCCCAATAATTCAGACAATCGCAGGCCAGATGAATAAAGCAAATCTATGATTGCAAAGTCTCGAATTGACTCAAAATCATTATTCTGGGAAGCCTCTAGTGAGGCCTGGTTTACTAAAGCAAGAGCCTGTTCGACAGATAAGGCTTTGGGTAGGGACTTTAGCCTTTTCGGAGCCTTTACATCATCCACTGGGTTTGAAGCAAAATTAGCGTCTTCATAAACAAAAGCATCAATAGAGGCCTCCACTTGTAGCTTACTTCGCTTATTCTTCTCGATGAGCCATTCATACCAGCCCCTCCAAGCAGAAAGATTACGAGCGATTGTTCTAGGAGAATTGCCGCGAGAATGGAGTCGAGCAGCCCAATGGCGAATATGCCCATTACTTACCTTCAGCAACTCAACTTCATCTTCGGAAGAAAAAATTAGTAGATTCCCTAAGTCCCCTTGATATGCCTTCAGGGTATGCGGTGAAAGTTGGCGCAAAACAAATAGCTCCTGCAAATACTCCTGCATGAGCAAATGCAATTCATCCAATTTCGGCTTCATAAGCTCCAACACGATCTAGCGCTGCTGCAGCCAACTCGGCAATTTGACGTAGATAAAAAGCGCCCATCTCCGATGTAAAACGGGTGGCATCGTCGCTTGCCAACAACAATGCCGCCGGTGGAACATCTCGGTTAACCTTCAGCGGAATGCCTACAACAACCAAACTTTTCCAGCCTGGAAGCAATTTAGTTTGTGAGGCCAATATTTTTAGGCTATCGTCCGCCAACTTTTCAATAGAGCCACAAAGGGGTTTTTCAATCCATTGGGTGAAGAGTATATTTGGCAGCAATATTTGGGCCGAATCAACCTCAAACACCTCAGCCAATCCATTTGTAATGGCTGCCTTGACATCGGCAATATTGCTAGCGCGTATCAGGCGCAGCAACCAGGCAACGAGGCCTTGTTGAGTTTTATCATTGCGACTTCCAAAATGCAGCATCTCACTTAAACGCCGATTTAACTCTTGGTTTTGCGTTCTTAACAAAGTCATTTGCCGCTCTTGCAAAGAAATTGCTCGATCCTCGTGAGGATGCTTAAGACGAACATCGTTTAATAAATCTGCATAACGCTCAAAAAAACCCGGCGTTGCACGCAACCACTCGGCCACTAACTCCTCCTGCTCCACCTGCTTAGGATCAATCGCACTCATTTCTGTCTTTCTAAGATATTGTTTCGTCGTGAAGTTACCCAAGTCTTTTTCGCAACAATTCATTCACCTGCTGAGGATTGGCCTTGCCTTTGGAAGCCTTCATGATTTGACCAACTAAAGCATTGAATGCTTTTTCTTTGCCCGCACAAAATTCTTCAACCAATTTTCCATTTTCGGCAATAACTTTATCAATTAACCCCCCCAACTCTCCGCTATCGCTTATCTGTTGTAGACCTCTAGCGGAAATAATATTATCTACCGAACTTATCTCTCTGCCTGACAAAGACTCATCCCAAAGGATTGCAAAAATTTCTTTAGCAATCTTATTGGAAATTGTTCCATCCTCTATCCGCCTCAACAACGGGGCAATATTTACGGCTGTCAAGGTCAAATCAACAGCAGACAATCCCGCACGATTTAATGATGAAGCCAATTCGCCAGTAATTAGATTTGCAGCGGCTTTAGCAAACGACTTTCCAAGAATTCCCAGTAAATCCTCGAACAATTTTGCCATTGCCCGATCTTGTGTAAGCAATTGCACATCGTAGGCACTTAAACCAAATTCACCTTGCCATTGCAACCTTAATTCTGCAGGCAATCTAGGCATGGTTTTACGAATTGACTCAACCCAATCTGGACTGATTACTAATGGTAGCAAATCCGGGTCTGGAAAGTAACGGTAATCATTTGCATCTTCCTTGCTTCGCATACTTCGAGTTTCTTGACGCTCAGGATCATACAAGCGAGTTTCCTGAATCACTATTCCACCATCTTCTATTAATTCAATTTGACGTCGTACCTCATATTGAATGGCTTCCTCCATGAAACGAAACGAGTTCAGATTTTTTATCTCACATCTTGTCCCAAACTCTATCGCACCTTGGAGTCGGACCGATACGTTTGCATCGCAACGAAATGAACCCTCTTGCATATTGCCGTCGCACACGCCAAGCCAAACAACAAGGCTATGCAATGCCTTTGCATATGCAACCGCTTCCGCAGCACTTCTCATTACTGGCTCTGTCACAATTTCCAATAAAGGCGTCCCGGCGCGATTTAAATCTATGCCACTTGATGGCTCTCCATTTGGCCCAATAAAATCTTCGTGTACAGATTTGCCGGCATCCTCTTCTAGATGAGCTCGTGTTAACTGAATAACTTTAGGTTGATCCCCTACTAAAATTTCCAATTGTCCGCCAAGCACTACTGGAATTTCATACTGACTAATTTGGTAGCCTTTAGGAAGGTCTGGATAAAAATAATTTTTTCTGGCAAAAATACTGAGCGGAGCAATCTCAGCATTCACAGCCAAACCGAATCGAATTGCATGCTCAACCGCTTGACGGTTTAAAACTGGCAAAACTCCAGGCAACGCCAAATCTATAGGGCAAGCCTGTGTATTTACATCGGCCCCAAATTGAATGCTTGCACCACTAAATATTTTTGATAACGTTTGTAGCTGAGTATGGGTTTCTAACCCAATAACGACTTCCCACTGCATTAAGCCACCTCGCTTGGTTGTCTCAAATGCCAATCACTGGATTGCTGATACTGGTGCGCTACTTGCAACAATTTAGCCTCAGAGAAGTAATTACCAATCAACTGCAAACCAATTGGTAAATTGTTGGAACTGAACCCACAAGGCACACTCATTGCTGGTAATCCAGCCAAGTTAGCAGATAAGGTATAAATATCAGCCAAGTACATTTGCATTGGATCTTTTGTTTTCTCCCCAAGACGCCAGGCTACATCAGGCGTCACTGGGCCAAGGATAATGTCGCACTCCTTAAATGCCGTCTGAAAATCAGCTGCAATAATTCGACGTATTCGCTGTGCCTGTAAATAGTATGCGTCGTAATAGCCATGTGAAAGTACATAAGTACCAATCAAAATACGGCGTTTCACTTCCTCACCAAAGCCTTCTGTTCGGGATTTTTTGTACATCTCCTGCAAATCACGATATTCACTAGTTCTATAACCATAACGAACGCCATCAAATCGACTCAAATTGCTTGAAGCTTCTGCTGGAGCCAAAACGTAATACACCGGAATAGATAGCTTGGTTTTTGGAAGGCTTACCTCTACCAGCTCTGCGCCCATACCATTTAGGACTTTAGCTGCTGCATTGACAGATCTGGCAACCGCTTCCGAAAGACCTTCCGAAAAAAATTCATTTGGCAAACCCACTCGCAATCCTTCAAGGGGTTTATTTGGATTTAAGTCTGCAGACTCCCTCCAGGGTTTATTCAAAAACCTACTGTAATCCTCTCCCGAATCCATTAAGGAAGTTGAATCGCGGGGATCGTGAAATGACATGGCGCTCAAAACCAAAGCGCAATCTTCTGCTGTTTTACCAATTGGCCCAGCCTGATCCAGAGAAGAAGCATAAGCAATCATGCCGTAACGAGATACCCGACCATAACTGGGTTTAATTCCAGTCAGCCCACACAATGCTGCCGGCTGTCGAATTGATCCACCCGTATCTGTCCCAGTAGCAATTGGGGCTAGTCCAGCCGCCACAGCCACTGCTGACCCTCCAGACGACCCTCCAGAAACACATTCAGAATTCCAAGGATTCAAAGCAGGGCCAAAAGCAGAATTCTCGTTTGAAGAACCCATTGCAAATTCATCCATATTGGTCTTACCCAAACAGACCATGCCTGCCGCGCCGGGATTTCCATGGTTTGGTATGCCCAACCTGGAGACTACGGCTGCATCAAAAGGGCTTAAATACCCTTCAAGCATTTTGGATGCGGCTGTTGACTTCCAGCCTACGGTTACAAAAACGTCCTTATGGGCAATTGGAATACCCGTAAGCCTGCCAAAATTGCCTTTTGCACGCAGAATATCGGCCTCTTTGGCTTGAGCCAGACTTAGTTCGGCATTTACATCCAAAAAGGCATTCCAACGTTTCCCAGCCTCTATTCGAGCCAAAAAGTAGCTGGTTAACTCCACGCTCGAGACATCTTTCGCCTCCAAAGCCTTTGCCAACAAGGAAATAGTGGTGTTATGCCAGCTCATTCAATCACCCTTGGAACCAGAAAATACCCATCCTGCTTAGCTGGCGCCGTGAGCATATTCTCCTCACGGTGGTTTTCCTCGGTAACCCGATCAACCCTAAGTGGCTGAGCTAAATCCCGCAAAAATAAGATTGGGTGGGCCAAAGGCTCAAAATTCCTTGTATCAACAGCCTGCATTTCTTCAACTAATGAAAAAATGGCCTGTAACTGTGGCAGAACAGCCTCGGCTTCTGCTTGAGTTAACTCAAGCATCGAAAGATGCGCAATGCGCTGGACATCATTAAGTTTCATAGGGTGCTAGAGTATCATTCCTATATATTTTTATTAACGCTTACTATTTTCCCACTTACATCATGTTTGGTTTTTTTCGCAGTTACTTTTCTAACGACCTAGCAATTGACCTAGGCACCGCAAACACCCTTATTTATATGCGTGAACGGGGTATTGTGCTTGATGAACCCTCCGTTGTGGCAATCCGCCAAGAAGGCGGACCCAATGGTAAAAAGACAATTCTTGCCGTTGGCAAAGAGGCAAAGGCTATGCTTGGTCGAGTCCCTGGCAACATTGAGGCGATTCGCCCCATGAAGGATGGCGTTATTGCCGACTTTACCATCACAGAGCAAATGCTCAAGCAATTTATAAAAATGGTGCATGAAAGCAAGTTATTAAAGCCCAGCCCACGCATCATTATTTGTGTTCCATGTGGCTCTACTCAGGTTGAGCGTCGTGCGATTCGTGAGTCCGCATTAGGCGCAGGCGCTTCACAAGTTTTTCTAATTGAAGAGCCAATGGCTGCAGCAATTGGCGCGGGCTTGCCAGTATCTGAGGCTGCCGGATCCATGGTGGTTGATATTGGCGGCGGCACTACTGAAGTTGGTGTAATGTCCCTTGGGGGCATGGTTTACAAGGGCTCAGTACGTGTTGGCGGTGATAAATTCGATGAAGCAATCACCAACTACATTCGACGCAACTATGGCATGTTAATTGGCGAGCAAACGGCAGAATTGATTAAGAAAACGATAGGCTCTGCATTCCCTGGAGCCGAAGTTCGTGAAATGGAAGTTAAGGGGCGCAATCTTTCTGAGGGAATTCCGCGCAGCTTTACGGTGACCAGCAATGAAGTGCTTGAGGCGCTTACTGATCCGTTAAATCAGATAGTCACTGCCGTAAAAGCGGCTCTAGAGCAAACTCCCCCTGAGCTTGCTTCCGACATTGCAGAACGAGGCATGATGCTTACGGGTGGCGGCGCATTATTACGTGACCTTGATCGCCTCCTGCTTGAAGAAACCGGACTCCCTATCCATGTTGCTGAAGACCCATTAACCTGCGTAGCTCGCGGCTCTGGTATCGCACTTGAGCGTATGGACAAGCTGGGCGGAGTGTTTTCGCACGAATAAACGGCCTTCGCGTCGTCCTGGGCATTGCAACATAGCACTCCTCCACTTTTCAGACAAGGCATTCCGGCCTTAGTAAAACTGATCGTCTGTCTGTCAATCAGCATTGCATTAATGCTGATTGACTTTCGCTTTAAAACTCTTGACCCTATAAGAAATGAGGTTAATTGGCTATTGCGACCCCTTGAATACGTCATGCTGTCGCCTCGGAACATGCTTGAAGCTGCCTCAGAATATTTCACTTCCCGTGGGGCTCTTGACCACGAAAATCAGATCATGAAGACCCGACAAGCTGAACTATCCTTGCTGGCAAACCAGTCTGAGCTCTTGTTGGTAGAAAACCAAAACTTACGCCAATTACTCGATCTACAAAAACAAGTGCCTTTCAAAACACTTCCTGTAGAAATTCTTTTCAATCCACCAAATCCCATCTCTCAACGTGTAGTCATCAACCGAGGTAGCAAGGATGGCCTAAAACTTGGCAACCCTATCGCCAATGATGCTGGTATTTTGGGACAAGTAGTCAGACTGTACGAAAACTCGGCAGAAGTGTCCCTATTGGAAGACCGAGATTTTGCAGTTCCTGTTCAAGTTGCCCGCAACGGATTAAGAGCTGCTGTATTTGGCGCAGGCCGTAGTAATCCACTTGAACTTCGCTACCTTCCGGTTGCAAGCGATCTTGAAGTTGGAGACATACTATTAACCTCAGGAATTGATGGCGTATACCCACCTGGCTTTGCAGTTGCAATGATCAGTCGCATCGAGAGAAATGCCGACAAAAACTCCTCAAATGTATTTTGTACCCCTGTTGCGGCAGTCAATCGTTACCGTCAAGCCCTTGCCATTCTTTACGACCCACAATGGAACGCCAAATCACCAAGCAATCCACCAACGTCTTCAGGATTATCATCAGGCGCAAACATTATGAATGCCCCTGGTCGCCGCCAAACAAGAGCGCGAGGAATGCAATGATTGACTCGCAAAGCGGCTACATTCTTCGGCCAGTTAACCCCCTCTTTATCATTTTTAGCCTTCTTTGCGCGTTATTGTTAAATCTCTTGCCTCTAGGTAACCATAGTTGGGTTCCTGACTGGCTAATTATTTGCATTATTTTCTGGAATATTCATCAACACCGTTTTGTAGGGGTTATCTGGGCTTTCTTACTGGGTCTCTTGATGGATGTGCACAATTCTGATCTATTGGGTCTGCATGCATTCAGTTATTCATTGGTAGCGTATTTCGCAATTTCCTGGCAAAAACGCATCGTTGCCCTGCCTATTTTTACTCAAGCACTACATCTGCTGCCTATTTTTATGTTGGTCGCATTGTTTCCTGTATTAATGCATTGGATTCTTACTGGAGAATTATATTGGTGGGCCATTACTGGCTCATTACAAGCGTTTATTGAAGCACTACTATGGCCACTGGCAACTTATTTACTCTTAGCCCCTCAGCGACGTCCTATTGATGTTGACCACAATCGTCCGCTCTAAGATGTCGTATGGTTTCTTTTAAAAAATCTGACCTTAATTCATTTCAAGAGCGAATACGCGTTGCGACGTTATTCGTTACATTTTGTTTTCTGATTTTACTAACGCGTTTAATTTGGTTGCAAATCGTTAGCCATAATAAATACTCAGTACTTGCAGAAAACAACCGTATAGCCCTCATTCCTGCACCGGCAAATCGAGGACTTCTTATTGATAGAAACGGTATTGTCATTGGCAGAAATTACTCTGCCCTCACTTTAGATGTTAATGCCGAAGAAATTAAAGTAAATATCGATCAACTAATTGATGAGCTTTCAGAAATCATTCTCATCTCTCCAAGAGACCGTCGCAACTTCAAACGGTCATTAGAAGACTCTAGGAATATGGGGACCTTTCCGTTACGCTCCATGCTAACTGAAGCCGAAACAGCGCGATTTATGGCTAATCGTTATCGTTTTCCTGGCGTAGAAATTAGAGCTCGCAATTTCCGAGAATACCCATATAACGAACTTGCGTCTCACCTGATTGGATACATAGGGCGAGTTTCCCTCAGAGATAAAGAGCGTATGCAACTTGAAATTGAAAATGGAAAATTCGAAGACGACCCGAATGCACTACAGACTTCTTTTCTGCCAGGCATTCAATACGTAGGCAAAATTGGACTGGAACAAAAATATGAAACAGTCTTAAGAGGCACTCCTGGTTATGATCAAGTAGAAATTACTGCGGGCGGAAAACCAGTGAGAACCTTATCCAGTTTTCCCTCCACACCAGGAAAAAATATCATCCTATCTGTTGACATTAAATTGCAATATTTAGTTGAGCAACTTTATGGCAATTTTCGGGGCGCGTTTGTTGCAATTGAGCCCGAAACAGGGGACGTGCTTGCCTTCGTATCAAAGCCCAATTTCAATCCGAATGACTTTGTGGAAGGCATTGATTCCGCCACCTGGAAAGAACTTAATGAGTCAAAGGAAAAACCTCTTTATAACCGACCATTGAAGGGAATCTATCCGCCTGGCTCCACCTACAAGCCCTTTATGGCGCTTGGCGCACTGGAAACAAAAAAACGCACGCCATCTCAAACCATTTTTGATCCAGGCTACTTTGATTTTGGCAACAATACCTTCCGTGACGATAAAAAAGGCGGTCATGGTACTGTTGATATGCAAAAATCAATTGTGGATTCTTGTGACACATACTATTACATGCTTGCTAAAGATATGGGAGTCAACACTATTCACGACTTCATGAAACCGCTAGGTCTTGGCCAAATAACTGGCATTGATTTGGAAGGTGAATCGCGCGGAGTTCTTCCATCAACAGCGTGGAAGCGAAATACCTTCAAAAAACCCGAACAGCAAAAATGGTATGAAGGCGAAACCATTTCACTAGGAATAGGACAAGGCTATAACGCATTTACTATTTTGCAACTAGCTCATGCATTAGCAAATGTAGTGAACAATGGAGTGGTGATGAAGCCGCACCTTGTTAAAGCCATAGAAGATCCGTTTACGCGTCACAAGGAACTAACCACCCCAAAAGAGAGCTATCGAATTGATATAAAACCTGACAATATTGAAGTAATTAAACGGGCAATGATTGAGGTAAACAAAACGGGTACAGGAGCGACAGCTTTTAAAGACGCCAGCTTTCAAGCAGGCGGAAAAACCGGAACCGCCCAAGTTTTTAGTTTAAATGCGAAAGAATATAAACAAGGCTCTACCGCAGAATTTTTACGTGATCACGCTCTCTTTATTGCATTTGCACCAGCTGATAAACCTACAATCGTAATTGCCATGGTCGTAGAAAACGCGGGTTTTGGCGCACAATATGCTGCTCCTATTGCACGCAAGGCTTTGGATTACTACCTAGAAGGTAAATGGCCAAAGGAGGTTCCTGAATGGAAAAGGGCTCCATAAAAAAACTATTTTTTCGTTTTTTTTCTGGTCTTGATCGCCAACTAGGCTTAACATTATTTGCTCTAGTCGTTGTTGGCTTGATTACGTTTTTATCGGCAAGTCAAAATACCCCTGTACGCCTTGAAGATGAATTACGCAATTTAGCATTAGCGTTTGTCGTCATGTGGATTGTTTCTAGAATTCCCCCAAAATGGCTTGAGCTTGCAGCGGTATGGGTCTATGGATTTGGTCTTTTATTATTACTAGCGGTTGCTGCTTTTGGCTTAGTTAAAAAGGGTGCACGCCGCTGGTTAAATATTGGCTTTATTATCCAACCATCTGAATTAATGAAGATTGCCATGCCGCTAATGCTTGCTTGGTATTTTCAAAAGCGCGAGGGTATTCAAAAAACTTGGGATTATGGCGTTGCTGCACTGATATTAAGCCTTCCTGTCTTCTTAATTGCCCGACAACCTGATTTAGGAACGGCCTTGTTGGTATCCGCCGCCGGACTTTATGTAATTATTTTGGCTGGACTGCCTTGGCGCTGGATTATTCCAGTTGTAGCAGTTGGTGTTGTTGGAATACTGCTTATTATTATTTTTGGAGATACGATTTGCATGTCTGATCTTCCCTGGCCCTTTATTCGAGATTATCAAAAGCATCGTATTTGTACCTTACTTGACCCCACAACCGACCCCCTTGGAAAAGGATTTCATACAATCCAATCAATGATTGCAATTGGTTCTGGAGGTTTTTTTGGCAAAGGTTGGTTTCAAGGCACACAAGCTCACCTGGAATTCATTCCGGAAAAACATACGGATTTTATTTTCGCTGTTTATTCCGAAGAATTTGGGCTATTTGGAAACCTAATTTTATTGATTTTATTTTTTGCCCTGATTAAACGAGGGCTCACGATTTCTGCAAGTGCACCAACACTATTTACAAGACTTCTAGGGGCTTCTGTGACCTTAATCTTCTTCACCTATGCTTTTGTAAATATTGGTATGGTTAGCGGTCTACTACCAGTCGTAGGCGTACCATTGCCTATGATTAGCTATGGCGGCACTGCTCTTGTTACGTTGGGATTTGGCGCTGGCATTCTAATGAGCATTCATCGCCACAAACGCTTAGTGCAAAGTTAAATTATCCAAAAAAAAGCCCGGCAAGCCGGGCATTTTTCAATCTCGCAAGAATTACTTCTTACGCTTATTGACTGAATCCTTAAATGCCTTACCAGCAGAAAACTTAACAGTCTTAGCAGCGGCAATTTTAAGTGGTTCGCCAGTTTTTGGATTGCGGCCCATACGAGCTGCACGTTTGCCTGAGGCAAATGTACCAAAACCAATCAGTTGAACTGAATCACCCTTGGTAACAGCCTTAATAATGTGCTCAATCGCAGAATTTAATGCAAATTCTGCTTTGGCTTTTGAAATCTCAGCATCGTCGGCAATCGCTGCGATTAGTTCTGCTTTGTTCAAGTGAAGCTCCTTATATATATTGATGTAGGCGCACAACGCGCTTACGTGATTTTAAACACAAATAATAAAAAAAATAAAGCTGCTTTACAGCAATTTTTAAAACTAGGGTATTCGCCACTATTCTAAAACGCTAACATCGACAATAAAATAATCCGTTTCGCCAAAGCAATTTGTCGGTAAACCAATGTGTTGTTCATACTTTAACGCCACTTTTTTACCCAAATTTGCATTAATTTTTTGCGCTACAGCATCTTCAAGTGTGGAAAAAAGAAATTTTTCAGACATGGTTCCAGGCATAGAAACCATCGCCAACTCGCCTTCCCAAGTCTTGCAAAAATATCCCCTTTTTGAGAATTTCTGCACATATCCTGCGCGTTCACCGTTGGCATAACTCCAATTCAACATTACCCAGGTATACCCGGATAATCCTACAGCGCCAATCAATATAAGGCTTATCAGCCATTTTAAGAATGCATTCATCTTTGTTCCTCAGCCCTTAAACTCAATTAAACCTTAAAGCAATACCCCATAGTATAGGTGGAGAGCCGGCTTTAACAATATAGAAAATATCTTTTATTCTCATGGCGAAACGCACTTAAAAACCAATTCTCATCATTTATTTGCTCAACAGATGCCATTTTTTAATTATTAAGTAATTTTTAGAATCATGGGCATGGGCTTTTATACCCAAGAACTAAACCATTCCATTTCAAAACTGGAACGCAGAGTATGGTTAACTCCAACCATATGAATATTAAATTTCATCTTTTTAACTGTTTTTTTAAAGTTTGCTCGCGTAAAACCTAGGGTGTTAATGCCTTAATGATTTGCTCAATGCCCATTCCACCCCAAACTTCAACCCGTTTAAATCGACTATTTTGTCCAGAAATAAGCTGAATTTGTTTTTGTTGAATCCTTAATTGTTTTGAAAGCCAACCAATCAATGCCTGATTTGCTTTGTTTTCTAGCGCTGGAGCTTGAATAGAAATTTTCAAACAACCGTCATGTACCCCTACCACTCTAGTTTGCTTGGCACCCGGCTGGCAATAGATAGATAGGGTGATTCCTTCTGCAGTTTCTTTTAACCAAATGGGCATCATCAAAATAATTTAAACTTAAGTCATATATATGAAGAACTCTAATGCTTTAGACCATTTATTTCAGAATAATCGTAAATGGGCCTCTAATATGGTGGCCAAGGATCCTGATTTTTTTAAACGCCTAGTTTCACAGCAGGCGCCAGAATATTTATGGATTGGATGCGCTGATAGCCGCGTTCCAGCAAACGACATTGTTAATTTATTGCCTGGAGAGTTGTTTGTTCACCGTAATGTTGCAAATGTTGTGGTGCACACAGACCTTAATTGCCTCTCAGTACTGCAATTTGCCATTGATCTTTTAAAAGTCAAGCATATTCTAGTTGTTGGTCACTACGGTTGCGCTGGCGTTCACGCTGCGTTAAGTGATATTCGAGTAGGCTTGGCTGATAACTGGCTACGGCATGTGAAAGACGTACACCAAAAACACGAACGCTATTTAGGTGAATGTCTTCCAACCGCTAAACGACAAGACCGATTATGTGAATTGAACGTAATTGAACAGGTTGTTAATGTTTGTGAAACCACCATCGTTCAAGACGCTTGGGCACGCGGTCAAGAGTTAACTGTTCATGGCTGGACCTACCGACTGGAAAATGGCCTTGTAAACGACTTAGGCATGTCCATTAGCTCTACTAGCGAAGTGTTAGCGTGTCATGCGCGAAGCATCAGTCGCTATGAGGCTGAAGGCAATTAAAGTATTTCATTTTGTTTAAGTCCTTTCTTAATTACCTTGGAGTGGCATTTCTCAAACTCCTATCGATACTGCCTTATAAATTATTGGTTGGCTTTGGATACTGTCTTGGGTATATTGCCGCTCGCATTCCAAGCGAGAGGAGTCGCGTAGTACAGACTAACCTACGCCTATGTTTTCCTCAATTCAATGAAAACTCTATAAATAAGCTTAGCGGTAAACACTGGCTCCTCTTGGGTCGAAGTATTGTTGAAAAAAGTATTATTTGGCTTGGCTCATCAAAGCAAATTAGCAATATGGTTGAAGTCAAGTCAGAGGTTGATCTTGCTAGCAGAACTCCCCGCATATTAGTAAATATGCACTTTACAGGCATTGAAGGCAGCATTGTATTAAGCGCCCTTTCAAACGAGAATGGCTGGCCCAGAACCTCAGGGTTTTTTCAAAGGATGAAGAGTCCGTTTTTTAATCGGAAAATTATTGAATGGAGAAACCGATTTGGAGGGAAATCCATTGACCGACAAGGGAATTTGCTTGAATTAATGCGCGAAATTCGAAAAGGAAACCTCATTATCATCGCACCAGATATAGACTTGGGGCTCAAAGACTCTGTTTTTGTCCCTTTTTTTGGCATTCAAACAAATACCATTACGGCCGTTTCTCGACTAGCAAAAATTACTGGCGCCGAGGTTTGCATGATGATCACGACACTAAAACCTGATAATTCTGGATATTTATGCACAATCAGCAAGCCGATACCAGATTTCCCTACCGATAATCCAAAAGCCGACACCGCCCTTTTAAATCAATACTTTGAAAGAGAAATTCGTTTACGACCTGCTGAATACTATTGGGTACATAAGCGATTCAAAAACCGACCCCCCAATGAGTCTAGCGTCTATTAATCTATATGCCATATCATTAAGTCATGATCGAACGAATCGGGCTATTTGCCGACTTACACAGTAACTTAGAGGCTTTTGAGGCTTGCATGGCTAGTGCCAAAGAGCTTGGTGTAACTCGCATGGTTTTTCTAGGCGATATTGTTGGCTATAACGCCGACCCAATTGCCCTAGTTGATAGGGTTGCAGATTTGGTTCATGCTGGAAAAGCTATTGCGGTACTTGGCAATCACGATGAGGCTGTATTTAAAGACTATAGCCAACGAATGAATCCCAATGCAAACGCTGCCATTGCCTGGACTAAATCGCAATTGAACACAAGCCAAATTGGATTTTTACAAAGCCTGCCTTTGGTAATTAATGAAGAGGACGTGTGCTTTGTGCATGCCTCCGCACACAATCCTGCTGAATGGAATTACGTAACCGATAGCATGAGCGCATGGAATTGCGTCCAAAGCTCTGGAAAAACATATACCTTTGTTGGCCATGTCCATGAACAAGCGCTTTTTTACCAAAGCGCAGTTGGAAAATTGATTCGTTTTGCGCCCCACCCCGGAGATGAAGTGCCAGTCTGGAAACATCGCCAATGGGTTGGCGTCGTTGGGTCCTTGGGGCAGCCTAGAGATGGTAATCCTGAAGCTTGCTTTGCAGTTTTTGAAGCCGACTCTGAAAACCTTACTTTTCACAGAGTTCCATATGACCATTACACCGCTGCCGAAAAAATTCGTCGCGCTGGGCTGCCTGACGAATTGGCAATTCGATTAATAACTGGCAAATAAATTTTTGATCAATGGCTAAATCGCAAGACATCGAAGCAGTTGACGAGATATTTCAAGAAGGCAAGGTAATTGACGGTTTTACCCTTGGCAAGGAATTGCATCGTGGCGGAATGGCCTCTTTGTTCTCTGCCACAAAAAATGGCATTGACTTACCAATTCTATTAAAAATACCGCGGGTAGGGCGTGACCAACCTGTGGAGAGTCTGATTGGTTTTGAAACAGAGTTGACCATCCTACGTTCGCTAAAGAGCCCATTCGTTCCAAAATTTTTGGGGGCCGGCAATATGGCTACCCGACCTTATATTGCAATGGAACAAATTCACGGTAGACCCCTTGAAGACAGCATTAAAGAAGGTAAAAATTTTGAGATAGATGAAGTTATTCACATAGGCGCAGATTTGGCCCAAGCGCTTCATTCATTGCATTCTCAAGATGCTATCCACTTAGACATAAAACCTGACAATATTCTCATTGATGATGTTGGAAAACTAACATTAATTGATTTTGGGTTAGCTCACCATTCTCGCTTTCCTGATCTTCTTGCTGAAGAAATGCGTAAAGGCGTTGGATCTGCCCCATACATATCGCCTGAACAAGTTGCCGGTATTCGCGAAGATGCTCGAAGTGATATTTTTTCTGTTGGCGTCGTTATGTATGAACTGCTCACAGGAGAACTTCCTTTTGGAAATCCTCAAACCATGGGCGGTCTTCGTAAAAGGATGTGGGCTGAACCTTTTCCTCCAAGATCGATTCGCAAAGAAATACCAAGATGGCTGCAAGAGGTAATCTTGCGTTGCCTAGAGCCCAGAGCAGCAGACCGGTATCAAAGTGCGGCGCGATTACGTCAAGTATTACGCGATCCAGAAAGCGTCAAATTAACTGAGCGTGCTGACAGACTTGAACCGCCCAGCTTTTGGGAAAACGTACGGCGCTGGCTCAAAGCAGCAGGATACGAACCTTCACCCTGTCCTCGTCCTAGCTTAAGCAATCAAGATGCCCCATTAATGATTGCTGCAATCGATACCCGTCAATCTGATGAAGCCTTGCGACTAAGAATGCAAAATACTGCCAAGAATCTTCTACAAGCCTACCCTGAAAGTCGTTTGGTATGCCTTAGTACAATTGCAAGCACCCCAACATTTGAAGGCAAGCAGGAAAATGAAACAGCCAGTGGAATTGTGCGGGGCCACTTAGTGCAGCTTATGGAGTGGGCTAAACCACTCAAATTGCCCCCAGAAAGAATTTCCTACCACGTACTTGAAGCACTGGATCCAGCTACTCGGATTGTGGAATTTGCACAAGACAATGATGCAGCGCTCATTTTAATTGGCGCTTCACATAAGGTTCCGAATAAAGTCGCCCCATGGAGAACCTCGATGACCAAAATAGTCGAGGAAGCTCCATGTAGCGTTCACATTGTTAGAGCCTGATCTTTTTATATTTTAATCCCAAGCAATTTTGCAGCATTCGCACCCAAAATGCCAATACGATCAGCATTACTTAACCCCGGAGTACTCATTACTTGCTCAACCGGGTATTCCTCCCAAGGAATGGGGTGATCGGTTCCAATAACAATTTGACTCGCTCCAACCTGAGCAACTAAGTGTCTAAGGGCTTCAGGAGTAAACACTAGATTGTCAAAATACAGCTGGTTCAAATACTCAGTGGGTTTTTTCTTCAAAACAATATCAGGATTGCAATTTTGGGGGGATACAAAACAACTGTGATCGGATCTTGGTGCATAAGACCCCAAATATCCACCTCCATGAGCTGCCAACACTTTTAATTGTGGATACTTATCTAAGACTCCCTCAAAAATTAGGTGCTGCAAAGCGATAGTCGTATCAAGCGGGTTGCCGATAGTATTGGATAACCAACCGTTACCCTTAAATCGTGATGCCAGCTGAGGAGTGCTTTGCGGATGAATAAATAGGGTTACATTTAATTCTTGGGCTTTAGCCAATACCGGATGGTATTTTGGATTTGAGAAATCATCCCCCATAACACTTCCACCAATCGCAGCCCCCTTTAAGCCCTGCTTCTTAACCGCATCTTCTAATTGTTGCACTGCCAAATCTGGAAACTGCAACGACAAAGATGCAAATGCTGCAAACTTATCCGGTCTCAATGCGCAAAGTTCGGCTAAATTTTGGTTATTGATGCGGCATATTTCTGCTGCAGTATCTCTATCCCTGCCATACCAAAACGGATTAATACTCAAAACCTGCATATCGATGCCTTGGGCATCCATCGCCTTAATGCGGTCGGCAACTTTAATGAAATGCTCTGCAGCTCCTTTTGTTGGAGGCATGACTGCCTTTGCATCCGGACCCATTAAATCGAGGGCCTCCTGGATAATGCAATGCGTGTGGGTATCTATTGTTTTGATTCTTTTGCCATTAATAAAGACAGGGGTTACCCGTTTTGGCCCCTGGTTTTGCAGTTCGGCGGCGTGCAGCAAACCGCAGCCGCAGAACGTTAAACCACCTAATGTTTTTGCTGAGGTTTTAAGAAATGATCTGCGACTGTTCATATGCTATCTCCGATTTAGTTGGTTTTTTTCAATCCTAACATCTCTCGTGCTTCATTTGAAGAGGCTAATTGGCCACCCATATCCTTAATTATGCGATTAGCTCGACTTACCAACTGCGCATTGCTTTCGCAAAGCACCCCTTTTTCAATATAAATATTATCTTCCATGCCGACACGAACATGGCCACCATACAACCAAGCTTGGGCGACGATAGGAAACTCGGCCCGAGCAATTCCAAAAGCTGCCCACTTCGCCCCTTCTGGCAGTTGGTCACGCATATATAGCAATGTAGCAGGATCGGTATTTAGACCGTATTTAACCCCCATAACAAACGTATACAAACCAGGTCCATCTAAAGTGCCATCCTTTATCAAATCCTTGGCTAAATTTAGATCACCCGTATCAAAAATTTCTAATTCAGGCATAACTCCAGCATCGCGAATTACTTTAGCCATCTTGCGAACATTGGATGGGGTGTTCATCACAACATCTGGGCCGGAATTCATTGTATTTAAGTCTAATGAACAGATATCGGGACGTAATTTAGCAATATGCTCAACGCGCTTTAATGGGTCACATAACGTTGTACCTTGAGCAAATACCTTGGGATCGCCCTCGGTTGGCACATAACGTCCTCCTGGACCAGTAGTCAAATTTATAATTACTTCTTTATTTTGTGCTTTGATGAGATCGATAACTTCTGCATAATGACCTATCTCCATTGAAGGCTTTCCAGTCTCTGGATAGCGAACATGAATATGCACTACCGCAGCGCCAGCTTCAGCAGCACCTAAACAAGAATCCGCTATTTGTTTTGGAGTAATAGGTAAATGCGGTGTCATTTCTGGTTTTGTTAAATTACCAGTAACTGCGCAGGTTAAGATAGTTTTGCTCATAATGTTTCCTTTTTATTTCCTTTAATTACTTTGTTGACTATGGTTAAAAAAATTCAATCCCCAACTCAGAACAAGACTGCAACACGCCTGCTGAATGTTGCCGAAGTTCTTTTTTCTGAACATGGTTATGCAGTTACAACGGTTCGCGATATTGCGGCCAAGGCAAAAGTAAATCAAGCCCTTATCAACTATCACTTTCAAAATAAACGGGGGTTGTTTAACGCTGTTTTCGAGCGCCGGGCCACGATTATCTTGCAAGAGCGGATTGATTTGCTGAATGCTGCTCGCGAAAAATCTAAGAAAAAACCTATACCATTGCGCGACTTGATTTTTGCCTTTGTTTATCCCCCGCTTCGCATGGCCAGCGAAGACAAAGGCGGAAGAAGTTTTGTAAAGCTCCAGGCACGACTTCATAATGAACCCAAAGATATTGAACACGAGCTTCGCGTGAAGCTATACGACAATGTAAGTCTCAAATTTGTTGAAGAACTCAAACGTACCCTCCCTAAGTTAAGCCAGACTACAATTTGCTGGCGCCTCATATTTGTCATGGGCTTATATCTATATGTTGCATCCAATACTGGTCGCCTTGAAGTAATCTCCAAAGGGCGTGCTAGTGGTGCCGATTTAACACGCGCGTTACCAGAAATTTTAGATTTTTGCGAACAAGGATTTCTGGCTCCCGCTACTCAACCTTAGCCCCTGTATCTTTCACAATTTGACCCCATCTTTTAACTTCTTCATTAATATATTCTGCGGTTTGTTTGGTTGTCCCACCTACAACAATTAAGCCGTTTTGATCAAACTTGTCTTTCATTTCGGGGTTAGAAAGAACCTGATTCATTGCTTGATTTATTTTTTGTACTATTGCTGCTGGGGTTTTAATAGGCGCAAAAACAGTTGTCCACGTGTAATCTTTAATTTGAGGATAGCCTTGCTCTGCCAAAGTAGGCACATCTGGCAAGCTGGCAATTCGCTTCTCGCTTGACACGCCCAATATTCTGACCTTGCCTTGTTTGGCGAACTGATAAACTCCTGCAACAGCCGTACAACCAATTGGTGTTTCGCCCCCCACAACCGCCATTGATGCTGGCCCAGCTCCTTTATATGGAATATGGGTTATATCAGACTTCCATATCACCCCAAATAGATTTGCACACGTAAGACTTGGGGTTGTTCCCGCACCTGGACTGGAAAACGATAAATTTTCCTTGCTTGCTAAAGTTTTTAATTCAGCAATAGTTTTTACTGGAATTTTTTCATTCACGGAAACAACGTTGGGCTGCGTTGTGGCAACAATAATCGGGGTAAAATCCCTCACAGGATCATAGCCTGCTGCTGCGCCGTATAAGGTTGGATTAACAGCATAGGATGAAGAGGTCACTAATAAGGTATAGCCATCTGCAGGTCCATTCGAAACAGATTGAGTTCCAATATTTCCTGCCGCTCCAGCCTTGTTTTCAACAAACACAGACTGTTTTAATATCTCACTCAATTTTGGAGCCATGATTCTTGCTGTAATGTCCACTGGACCACCAGGTGGAAATGCCACTACCAATCGAATTGGCTTATCTGGATACTCCGCTGAATAGCCCTGCCCCATTACCGCCATAAATAATATTGGAACCAGGCTATAAATCGCTTTTTTACCTAACCCCTTTGTCTTGCTTGCCGCAATATTCACTTTGTCTCCCCCACTTAATGTTGGGATATATATTTATTTAATTGCTAAAGGATTGGTTGGTGAACCTACTGCTCCCGTAATAGGTATTGCTGGAGCAACAAACATAAATTCATAGACACCATCCTTAGCGCAATCATCCGCCAAATCTTTCACATAAAAAATTTCGCCCATTGTCATACCCATAATTGGAATGGTAATCCAATGCCATGGCTGGTTAATTCCTGCCTCTGACTCATTTGGACGTACTTCACAGCCCCAAGTATCACTTGCCAAGGCCGCCAATTCAGTCCGTTTGATCCATTCCAGAGTTTCAAAAGCAAATCCTGGTGCATCCCCACCTGGATAACCGTCCCAACTTCCGGCCTTAATTTTTTCTTCCATTTGACCTGTTCGAACAATAATGTAATCACCCCGCTTGATTTCGATACCTTGTTTTTTTGCCGTATCGTCAAGGTCTTGGCAAGTAATCCCGTATCCCTCTGGGAGAGTTTCCAATCCCTTAGCTCGCGCCACGTCTAACAGTATTCCACGTCCCACCATTTTGGATTTTGTTTTTTCGATACCGCACTTTGCTGCCCCTGCAGAAGAAACCTCTCTACAGTCATAGCCGTTATACATGTAATTTTCATAAAATACATGGCCAAGACCATCCCATTGGGTGCCGCATTGCAAAGGCATAACGACCATATCATCTGCAGCACGAATTCCACGCTTATCCAATACCCCGGAATAGGCGTCCGTACCCGTCCGCAACATCGTATGTACTGGATTAATACGGCCCATTGATGGGTATTTTGTTTTTGCGCCTTGAGGCCCAGAACTATCAAAATTAAGGGCCAGGGATATCACCTTGCCTTTTTTAACCAACTGAGCTGCAGCGATAATATCCTCGGGCTGGGTAAAGTTTAAAGTCCCAATTTCATCATCAGCACCCCATTTTCCCCAATTTTTATACTTTTCTGCCGCAGCACTTAAGTCTGCACGAGTAATTTTTTTCATAACTTTTCTTCTTTTTTCGATTATTTAAGAACTGGTTTTTTTAAACAGTTGTTTAAATTATCAGTGAAAAAAAATTCTGTCAAGTTATTCGGTCATATTCTCTAAATATTTTTGCTTTGCACAATATTATTCAGGAAACCGAGGTAGCTTTTCGCCGTTTCCAGAAGGGGGGTGTCTTGCCATATTCATTTCCATCGCTAATAACGTGTAGTAACCCGCGATTCCAGCTAAATCAACCACGCCTTTCTTACCAAAACGTTTTTCAGCCCTGTCGAAACTTGCATCGGATACACGTTTGTAACGCTGCAGCTCTATCGTGAAGTCGTACACAATCTCTTCATCAGGGCTCATACCTCTTGGATAGTGACCATCTTTTATTGCATTAACTATCTCCGGATTGATTCCAGCCTGAATTGCAAGGGGATAATGAATACTCCATTCGTAATCCTGACTCCACTCGCGGGCGGTAATCAAAATTGCGAACTCACTTAGATTGTTTCCTATTGCCGATCGATACCTCAAGTAATCCCCCATAGCCCTGGCATTATTCATGACTTCTGGGCTATACATCAACATCGCAAAAGGCCCCCATGGAGCTTTTTTACGAACCATCTCAAATTCTTCTGCTGCCTTCTTTTGCTCTGCCGTATATTGATCTGCCGACAGTGGCGGCAAACGACTTTGCGCAATACTGATGCCGGCTGAAATCAATAGCGTTACAAATAAAATATGCCGAAAGTTTAATTGCACCTCTGTCCCCACTTTTCTAAATTGTTAGCTATTTGCAAGAATAAGTAAATACGCTGTTTAAGTGCCATCCTAAGATGGCACTTAACTACCGATAGCCTTAATGCATCTTTTCTTGTTTTTGATCCAAAATTAATTCTGGTTCTTGAGCTGCAATCCAATCGTCCCCATTCAATGCGGCGCTTAATTGTTTTTGATTTAACTCACCAGTCCACTTCGCTACGACGATTGTCGCCACTCCATTTCCGACCAAATTGGTTAACGCGCGCGCTTCGGACATAAATCGATCAATGCCCAGAATAATTGCCAATCCAGCTACCGGCACATTTCCAACTGCGGATAATGTTGCCGCTAAAACTATGAAACCGCTACCCGTGATGCCTGCTGCGCCCTTTGAAGTTAGCAATAAAACCAACAATAAAGTTACTTGCTGGGTTATGGTCATAGGCGTATTTGTTGCTTGCGCGATAAATACGGCCGCCATTGTGAGGTAGATTGATGTGCCATCGAGATTAAATGAATATCCAGCAGGGATGACTAGACCAACACAACTTTTCTTAGCCCCAAGATTTTCCATCTTTTCCATCATGCGAGGCAGCACTGATTCCGATGACGATGTCCCTAACACGATGAGCAGTTCTTCTTTGATGTAACGCACAAATTTAAAAATACTAAACCCATTTGCACGAGCAATACTACCCAAAACTATAAAAACGAATAGTAAGCAAGTTAGATAAAAACTGCCCATTAACTTTCCTAAGGAAAAAAGGGAAGCAATGCCATATTTTCCTATAGTAAAAGCCATCGCACCAAAAGCGCCGATTGGCGCAACCTTCATAATGATGCCAATGATGTCAAATAGCACATGTGAAAATTTTTCAATCACATCAAAAATCAATGTGCCTTTTCCGCCAAACTTATGCAATGCAAATCCAAATAAAACCGCAAAGAGCAAAACCTGCAATATCTCGCCTTTTGCAAAAGCATCTACCACTGTATTTGGAATAATATTTAATAGAAATTCTGTTGTAGTGCCAATTTTTCCAGGTCCTGTATAGGCAGCAATCCCCTTTGTATCGAGACTGGCAGGATCAATATTCATCCCTGATCCAGGTTGAAGCACATTAACTATGATGAGGCCAATGATAAGAGCCAAACTACTCACAACCTCAAAATAAAGCAGCGCTAAACCGCCGGTTTTACCGACTTTCTTCATATCTTCCATACCCGCAATACCTAAAACCACAGTACAGAAAATGATCGGGGCAATCAGCATTTTGATACCCTTGATAAAAGCATCCCCAAAAGGCTTCATTTCCACCCCTACCTGTGGATAAAAATGACCCAACAATACGCCAACTAAAACCGCTACAACTACTTGAAAGTAAAGGATTTTATATATTGGCGGTTTTTTTAGAGTTAAAGTCAATTGAATTTCCCCTTTGTTTAAGGTTGTTTGGCGTAAATTGCTCTTTCAGCATATATTTCTTTTGCGATTATCCCCCCTTACAAGTAATTACTACTAGTGTCCGATAATGTGATTATGGAAAAAATTCGTGTTTCTAAGCTGCTTTCTGAGCTAGGTCTTTGTTCTCGTCGTGAAGCAGACTCCTATATTGAGCAAGGACTTGTCACGGTTGATGGTGAAGTTGTGAATGAATTGGGCGTCCGGGCCTTCCGGCACCAAAAAATAGAACTTCGTTCTGGGGCCCAAAAACAACAAGCAGCGAGGATCACGGTTATCCTGAATAAACCTGTTGGCTATATTTCTCACTTTGACGATGACCAAGAATACCAACCCGCAGCTTCTCTTATTATTCCTGAGAATTACTGTCAGAGCCCACTAGACAAAGGACGCAGTCCACGCTTTAACACTCGAGGCCTGGCTCCTGCAGGACGATTGGATATTGACTCAACTGGGATGCTGGTATTAACTCAGGACGGGCGTATTGCCAAACTACTGATTGGTGAAAATAGCCCGATTGAAAAGGAATACCTGGTTAGAGTTGAGGGCAAGCTATCCTTTGATGACCTTGACCTTCTAAGATCTGGACTTTCCCTTGATGATGTTCCCCTCAAACCCGCCAAAGTAAGCTGGCAAAACGAAGATCAACTTCGATTTGTTTTGCGTGAAGGTAGAAACCGTCAGATTCGAAGAATGTGTGAACTTGTTGGGCTAAAAGTCCTTGGCCTAAAACGAGTACGTATTGGCAGAATTTCTTTAGGGCCGCTACCTCCGGGACAATGGCGATTCTTAAGACCTGAAGAGCAGTTTTAGTTCTACCGCGCTTATAATTCTGTCCACCTTTAGATTAAGCGCAGAATTACCATCGAAAACCTTCAGTCAAACACACCAGGCGAAGAAGTACGTCGTCGTCGCAGTTTTGCCATTATCTCGCACCCCGATGCTGGGAAGACTACGCTAACCGAAAAGCTGCTTCTGTATGCAGGTGCAATTCAAATTGCTGGAAGTGTAAAAGCACGAAAGGCTAGTCGGCACGCAACCTCGGATTGGATGGAAATTGAAAAGCAACGCGGCATTTCCGTTGCTAGCTCGGTAATGCAAATGGAGTATCGCGACTGCATTATTAATTTACTCGACACACCGGGTCACCAAGACTTTTCAGAAGATACTTATCGTGTCTTGACCGCCGTAGACTCAGCGCTTATGGTAATTGATGCAGCAAATGGAGTCGAATCACAAACGTTGCGCCTTCTAGAGGTCTGCAGAGCTCGCAATACACCAATCGTCACGTTCATTAATAAAATGGATCGAGAAGTCAAGCCACCAATGGAGCTAATGGATGAAATTGAAACTGCCTTAGGTATTGAAGTGGTCCCTTTTACCTGGCCCGTTGGAATGGGAAAATCATTTGCGGGCGTAATCGATATTGCAAATTCACAAATGCGCATGTTTAAAGCAGGCGAAGATCGCATTACTGAAAACTCACATGCAGTGATCAACACAAACGATCCGGCGCTACATGAACGCCTTGGGTCCGATCTTAATGATGCCCTCAAGGATGTGGATTTAATTAAGACTGCCATGCCTCCGTTTGATCGGGAAGCATTCCTTGCAGGGCGCCAATCCCCAGTTTTTTTTGGTTCAGCAATCAATAATTTTGGCGTTAGAGAAATCTTAAATACCTTGGTTGAGCTAGCTCCATCACCAGGATCACGAAAAGCGTTGCAACGTGAAGTTCATCCTTCTGAAAATAAATTTACTGCGGTGGTTTTTAAAATTCAAGCAAATATGGATCCGTCCCATCGAGACCGTGTTGCATTCTTACGAATTTGTTCTGGTCATTTTCGTCGTGGAATGAAATTAAAAATTTGTCGAAATGGAAAGGAAATTCGAACGAATAATGCCCTTTCTTTTTTATCACAAAGAAGAGACATACTGGATGAAGCTTTCCCTGGGGATATCATTGGTCTCCCTAACCATGGATTATTAAGATTGGGCGACACCCTCACAGAAGGTGAGCATTTGCAATTTACTGGTTTACCTTTTTTTGCCCCTGAAATATTTCGCATGGTTGAGTCTGCGGACCCTTTACGTACAAAGCAACTAAGGACTGGCCTGATGCAATTGGGTGAAGAAGGGGCTATCCAAGTCTTTCGTCCAATGACTGGAGGCACTATGCTTCTAGGTGCGTTTGGGCAATTACAGTTTGAAGTAGTAAGTCATCGACTAAAGACCGAATATGGTGCTGAAGTAAGGTTGTTACCCTCCCGCTATAGTCTTGCTCGATGGGTCAGCTCTGACGAAGCTGTCACCCTTAAGAAATTTACACAAGAAAATATCCACCGCATGGCTGAAGACGTTGTTGGAGCCCCAGTCTTTCTAGCAACTCACAAATCAGAGCTTGATGTGGCCCAACAACGCTGGGAAGCAATTAAATTTCATGCCCTTAGGGAACATGCTGGACTAATTTATCAATCAGATTTAACTGGATAATGAACTACTTTGGTCCTAAATAATCGCTTTTCCCTACATCCAATCCATTGTGCCTAAGTAAATCGTAAGCGGTTGTAAGGTGAAAATAAAAATTGGGAATTACCCAACTCAATAGGAATTGTTGCCCCTTAAAATTAAATTGATATTCTCGAATTGAAAAATTAATTTCACGATCTTCAGAGTTATCAATTTGATCAGCCTTTAAGGTATCTAGAAATTGAATCGTTTTAGTTATGCGATGTTGCAAATCAGAAAAGCTTACTTCATCATCTGCAAACTTAATTGGCTCAATTCCCGCTAAACGAGAACAGCCATTCTTAGCTTGATCACAAGCAATTTGCACTTGCTTAATCAAATTAAACATATTTGGAAATAATCTGGCTCCCAGTAATGCAGTCGGATCAATTTTGTTACTATCGGCATATTCCTCCGCCTTCTTTAAGATTGCCGATAAGTTCAAAAGCATTTTTTTAAACTGTGGAACAGAAGCTTGATACATGGATATGGGCATATTAAGTCCTTTCAAAATGGTTATTTAAACATGCAATTTGCTTGTCATAAGAATTATCTACTCCTGTAATGATAGAACTGTTATTCTGAACCATGATCACTATTCTGCGCCCTAGATAGGGGGATTAGTGGAGCGTTGCTGCTTTGCTCTGTTAAGCCATCATTTTATATATCAAGGGAATAATATGGCTGTTGGACAAAATCAACGCACGCGAAAAAATGATTCCATGTTGACCAAAACTGGCAAAACAAGATTGGGATCTCTGAACCTTGCTCAATTAACAAAACTTCTTGAGTCAAATACCAAACCAAAAGAAAAGGGCAAAATTATGCGAGCTATTGCCAAGCATGCCCCACAAGTTGCTTAGCCGTACAACTACTGGATGAATTTAAAAAAGATTAATTCAATTTAGGGAATACCGGGCTAAGCCCCGTCTCCCTAATAATATTTCCAGCCGCATCGGATGCCAAGAATTTGACCAGATCATTCACGGTGTTTTCTTTTTCCGTAGCGGCTCCAGTTCCTGCAGAAAAGAAAAATGATCTCTGCACTTCAGGAGGCAACTCACCGATAATTTTAATGCCTGAAATGGGGAGCAATTCACTTATCTGCTGAAACCCAAGATCAGCCTCGCCCCTAACCAAAACCGTTCCGACCCGCTCACTAAAAATACGCTTAGCCTTTAACTTCATCTCTTCAGCAATTCCCAATTCTTGAAATAGCTCAGTCGAAATATACGTTCCGCTAGCGCTTGCCGAATATGCTACTGATTTTGCAGACAATAAGGCATTCTTTAAGGCAACGACTGAACTTATGTCGGGAGCTTTATCTTCAATCCGAACTGCTGCGCCAATGCACGATGAAACTAAATCAACTCGACTACCCTTTTTAATTAAGCCTTGCGATATTAAGCCTTCAAGAGCAGAGGATGCCAAAATAAATAAATCAAAACGCTCTCCATTTCTCAATCTTGTTGGTATTGAGTCATGCGCAGCACCTATAGATGACCCAAAAGACAAATCCACCTTACAAGAATTTTCCTTTTCATAAATGGGTACCAATTGCTTTAGTGCGGCAGCAAAAGCTCCCGACGTAATAACCTTAACCACTTTATCTTGATCCAAGTGAAATATCCTGATTATAGGATTGCTAATCGGCAGTAATTTTTGCCGTAGTAACAACCTTTTTCCATCTCGCAACCTCTTTTTGCACCAACGTCTTTAGCTCTTCAGGAGTGCTAGTTTCCACCTCGGCGCCTTGATCTTCAAATTTCTTTTCGGTTGCTTTATTATTCAATACGGCATTAACCTCCTTATTCAGGCGATCAATAATTGATTTTGGAGTTTTTGCTGGGGCAAACAGCGCATACCATTGCGTAACGCTCATATTGGGAATCCCCTGCTCTGCCAAGGTGGGAACATTAGGCAAAATCGTAGAGCGCTTGTTTCCTGCGATACCAAGCGCCTTTAATTTTCCACCCTTAACCTGCGGATATGCAGTAAATAGGCTCGGAAACATAACCTGCGTTGTTCCGCCGATAGTATCAACAATTGCAGGAGCAGACCCCTTATATGGAACATGAAGCATGTCTGTGCCCGTATTGATTTTAAATAACTCACCGGTCAGATGCGGAGCAGTTCCTTGTCCAGCAGAGGCATAGCTTATTGTTCCAGGTTTTGCTTTTAATAATGCCACCAGTTCTTTCGCATTTTGAACTGGTAAGCTTGTATTTGCCACGAGCAGGGTTGGCGATATCGCCACCATACCTATTGGCTCAAAATCAATAACAGGATCATATTTCAGTTTTTGCAGTGCTGGATTAATGCCATGCGTAGCAATGTAGCCAAATAAAATCGTATACCCATCAGGATTGGCTCTAGCTACAAATTCGCTGGCAATTGCTCCATTTCCGCCAGGCTTGTTATCTACAATCACTGGTTGGCCAAGCTTAACCCCAAGGCCTTGAGCAACAATTCGCGCCATGGCATCATTAGCTCCCCCTGCGGCAGTTGGAACAATAATCGTTATTGTTTTTGTTGGATACGCCTGCGAATAAACGGCCATTGGGGAAAATAATATGGTCATCGCCAGCACCCTGATGAACCTACCAGATATTGTTGTCAACATAACCCCCTAAATAACGATTAGTTATTGCAAATTCGTTGTTATTTTTGCAATAAACAAGTTGGATGCCTTTAATGAAATGGCTATCCATTTCATTAATAAAAAATTATACCGACTAAAAATTCGTACGCTATAAAAGCATTGGCTCTGCAATGATGATCAAACTAAGCATAGTGAAGGCAATCATTAATACAGTCTGGGGTATATTCATCATCATCGCCTTGATACCAGATCCTGCCAGTTGCATTGCAAGAAGATGACTCAAATAAACAGCAATGACATGCCCTAAAACAATAGCCCCAACAGCTAAATACCACATAAATCCTGCATCTATAACTGCGATATTTGGTCGAAATTCTTTTGTGCCAAAAAGATTCCAACCCATTAGAAATGGATCTGAAATCAAATAAACAATATTTTGCCCTTGTATTACTAAGCTGGAAAAGTTGTGTGCTATCAAATATGCAATTGCTATCGGGATGAATGTAGCTGAAAAATACCTTGCAAGTTCAGCAGTTTTCATTTTAGGAGTAATTTTGGTCGACAAATAGCAACTAAAATAAAATGCAAAATAAAATATACCCCAGATTGCTAGCAATCCAAGTGTTCCTGAATAATATCCATTTATATCTGTCCAACCAAATAGGATATAACTCAACCCTCTTTCAAAGACAACCCAAACTTGATTGCCATGCAAGCCATCGAATATTACAGTCGATAGCATTGCCATAATAAAAGCTGTTATCCCTTGTATCCTCGTAGCGCAATTTGCAAAATACAAGATGCCTATACTAGGGTATTGAATATTCACATATTGATAATTTTTATTAAATGAGAAAATGCCAAATTTACCAATCAAAGAAAAATAGATTGAAAATACATCTCCATTCCTAAGCCATACCTCCTGCCCAAAACAGACCATTCCAGCAATTGTTATGCCTGTCCACAACATTGCCAAGCAACCCACTCTGTATGGGACAAATGCTATTGGGTACACAACTTCTAGCCAACTCCAAGCGAGTAAAAATACAGTTGCTGGAAACACTCCAAAAGTAGCCGGCCATGTCCAATTAAAATTAACCCCGTTCTTTAATCCAATAATTTTTGTAGTTCCATTTAATATCTGATACAAACTTCTCCACGGGTCAAGCAATGGCCAAATATTTCCAAAAAGAGCAATGCATAACGATAGTCCTAGCCACCAAATAATCCAAATAAAATTTGGAGCCAAATTTAACAATGGGTTATCTTGACCAAAAAAAGCTGCTCCAATTACAAAGAAAAATAGAATAAGTCCTATTATTCGTAAAGGCCAAGTTAAATATTGAAGAACTTTTTTGGATTCAACTATGTAGCGATGTCGACCATATTCGTATTCACGAATTGGGGCATGCCAAAATGAAAACGATATTAGTAAAAATGATAGCGCAACAACCAAACCACCACCAGCAATAAATAAATAAAATGGTATAGGCAAGTCATAACGCTCATCAAAACTATGTGCAAATACCGCATCATTAAAAACAAATTGGCTAAAAATGAATAATTTAATTAGCACATTATTTATTTTGGCATCACTTCAAATGATGCCAATTTATCCTCATGATGAAAGTCGTTTTTTTTATTGCTTGACGTTGCAGGATGCCACTCCATCCTAAATCTTCCTGTTGCAAAAGCTTGAAACGATAAGTCGGATGTTTCACCAGGATTAAGATGCAAGCTCAAATGATAAGCGTGTAGATGCAACTCTCCAGGGGCATCGCTAACAACTTCCCATTTAACATTGTCCCCCTTCGTTACTCGAATCACTCGTTGATTTTCTGGCAATCGACCGTTGGTAAGATGAAGATTAAATACTTTTTCTTCTGCAAACCCTTTAGTAGAAGCGAGCAACGCAATTGCTAAAGCAGTCGCCCTAAATAGGCTTTTCCAAATTTTCATCAATTATTTCCAGAGCGGTCCTTTAAATGCTCATTTGTCAGCCGCCTCCCAGTTTGCTATAGAACGAGCATTTCCAGTTAAAGACAATATATGCATGCCAGTATTTGCACGATCGACTATATAAATATAGCCACGCTCATCAACTTCAACGTTATTCGTTTGTATTGCTTTTTTATTTGAAGCTTCTGTATAAGGCAAATTTGCAACGGCTGCCCCTGGAGGGGCTTGAAGTACTACTGTATTTTTATTCATTGCTGGAATGTAATACGCAATTTCTTTTGGTGAAAATGGATCGCGAATATCTAAGGCCCTAACCCCGGCATTAAAGTGCGAAAAGAACATGATTTTCTTAAAATACACTTCCGTCATATTTTCATTCGAAGAGTGGGTACCAAATCGTCCACCGCGTGAACAGTAATTTCCACTTTTTTCAGGAACAGTCCAACTTGCGACTCCAAATGGTTTTTTTTCATTAGTTGAATCAACAATCCAGACCATTTGCCTTCCTTCTAGACACTCTTTCTGAATTGCCTCATCAGTTACGACAATAAAATCCCTTGTTTTTCCAAGTAAATTTTTTGAAAATTCGGGAACATCAACGTGAGACATTGGAAATGTAGTATGAGCCCCATGCATTGCGGGCATATCCAACCTTGCAACCTGAGGATAAAGAAGATTTTCTGGTGTTGGATCTTTTGGCCCATTCAATAATTTATCGCGATCAATGATCTGAATAATGCCTTCGCTATTTGTTCCATACCCAAAATACACTCTATTTCCCTTTGGCCCAGTAGACATTACGCCGTGCAATTGTGTTGGTACTGCACCTCCAGCCCCTGGCTGCTGCCCTACCAGCCCAAAATCACGAATGAATATTGGCTTTGCGGGATCAGATAAATCGTATACCTGAGTCATTCTGTTGGTCCGCCATTGGGGGTTGCCCGAGACTAAGTAAGCAATACCGGTATCGCATTCCCAAAAATTTTTATGAGTTCCTTTTAAACCTTTAACAATTGTTGTGATCAAGGTCGGATTCTCAGGTGTCGTTACATCCCACACTTCATGAGCCTGATTTCCAAAAACTCGCAACATATAAAACTTGTTTTTATCGGCTTTTGGTAGGTTAGCGCCGCTACACACACGAACCATCTGGCTTCCACCCTGCTCAGCCAAACCTTCTTCCCCGGGGATATGATAAAGATACTTAGGTTTTTTTGGATTTGTAACATCAATAATAGATGTCCCGTTATCCTCTAATTTTCCGTTTAGGGGATTAATTTTCTTATCACCATGGTGCCCAATATATGCAATCCAACGATTGCCTTGTTTCTGAATTGTTGGTTGATAGGCTGTCCTACCCTGCAAATCGCTGTAACCCTCAAGAGCCATGTTTCGTGATTCTGCAGTTCCTTGTGCATACACCCCGCCCAGTAAAAACCATGCGGAAATAAATAGAAACGCATTTCTAGACCAGATATAAGTCATGCCTACTCCAATGTTGATTTTAATTTTTCGGTTAGTAAAATTAACTGTCTCATCAATTTTTTTAATATTGTCTTTTGACTATACCGAAATTTTAACTAGATATTACCTATTACCCTAAGTGTTTGGTTAATTGGCTTTACATAAGCTCTTTGTTGCGATGCAACCTTATGCGCTCACTACCAATTAATCTTTATATTCCTTACTATGATTAAATTAATTAATTAATTTAATTGCTCTGTTGTAGTAAGAAAGATCCACAAAGTCAATCGGATTCAATGGTTTGGATTTTTCAATTTCCTCACGAATAGTTAAAAGATTTTTAAATCCAACTTCTGAAAACTTAGCGTCTTTTTCAAGGCCAAATCCAGGCTCCAATAAATATTTATACGTCTCATTGATGATTGAAGGTTCTAGCTTTAATTGTCTTGTTAAGATTTCTATAACCTCAGCTTTGTTTTTTGGATCGGTTGCCCACCTTAAAGAAGTGATCCACGCTGCAATATATCGCTCTACCTTATCGCTATTTTTATCAACCCATTTTCGCATCGAGAACATGCTAGAAGCCTGATAAGGTCCAACTAAATCAACCATCCTACCTAAGCTTCTAAATCCAGCTTGTTTGGCTTGTATTGAAAATGGCGGATTTAATGTTGACGCAGAATAATTGGGATTTTTTAACATGCCCTGATATCGAAGCCCAGTTCCCCCTACTACAATCACTTGATATTGACTTTCGGCTACTCCAGCCAGTGATAGCGCCTTTTTTGCTTGAAGTGCATATGCGGTGTTTGGGGCATCAACTATTAGGGATTTTCCCCTTAAATCTTGCATGGTTTTAATGTCAGACTGAACAACAAGCTCATTCATGCTTGAGTCTCCGCCCATTAAAATAACAGAATCCTTTCCAGTCATTTCGCGAATAGCAACCGAATTATCAGCGGCAGCATGCGC
>CAIKFU010000051.1 GCA_903826775.1 uncultured beta proteobacterium
CGGCCCCTGTTGAAGTAAAAGTTGAAAATGGTCACGCAGTCGGCCTTATATGTCAACGGATGCAACTAGGCGAACCTGATCCAAGCGGGCGTCAGAGTCCCGAACCAATCATCGACTCTGAATATTTAATTCCAGCCGACACGATTCTTCAAGCAATCAGCCAAGATGTTGATGTCAAAAGTTTGAAAATTGACAATATCGGAACAACCCGGTGGGGCAGTATCGAAGTTGATGAAGCGACCATGAAAACCAATCTGCCAGGAATTTTTGCTGGCGGTGATGCTTCTCTGGGCGCAGCAACAGCAGTCGAAGCTATCGGTCAGGGACGCCGAGCAGCCTATGCAATCGATGCTTATTTAAAAGGTGCGGATGATCAAACAATTGCAAAAGTCATTGAAATCCAAAAACCAAAATTCTTTGATATAGGTGCTTGGCCAAAGCAGAGCGCAAAACTTGCCGTTATGCCTGTTCTGCCTAAAGAAAAACGCGTCTCAGTATTTGGTAAAGATATCTCCCCAGGTAACACTGGAGCAATATCAGCTGCAGGAGCTTATGCAGAGGTAGAACTAGGGTTCTCAGAAGAAGCTGCAATCATTGAAGCAACTCGTTGTCTGCAATGCGTTTGCCAAGCTGCGGGCACTTGTGACTTACAAAAATATTCGCTTCAATTTAATGCCGGAACAAAGGAATATATTGGTCCGCAAGCATTTGCTAATCTGAGTAATCGGGATTCAAAATGACAAATAGCGCAATCGAAACCCAGCCACAACTCTTGGATAACATTATCATCAAGGAACTTGAAGATAACTACATTCAAGGACACAAGGCACCATCGTCCTTACATGGTCCGCTTGTGCAAGGCAATGATGACATTAAGGGCTTTTTTACCCCCATTCAATCACTACCCTTCTTTGAGCTCAATAAAGAAAAATGCATTCAGTGCTACAACTGTGTAAATATATGCAACGAAGTTCAGCATCGCAAAGTTTATACCATTGATTCAGCAGGCTATCCAGCCCTAGTCAGCGGTACTCATAACTATCGCGATACCCAATGCAACAATTGCGGCCAATGCGTCAGTGCTTGCCCAACAGGATCATTAAAAAATCTACTAGATACCGGGATGCTTCTGAGCAGTCAACGAGAGAAAGTTTCAACCGTATGTAGCTACTGTGGCGTAGGCTGCGCAATTAATTTAGAGATTGAAGGCGATAAAGTTGTTGCAGTTAATGGGGCGTTTACCTCTGAAGCAAATGAGGGAAACTTATGTGTAAAGGGTCGTTTTGGCATGGACTTTATCCATCACAAAGACCGCTTAAAAAAACCATTAATACGACGTGGAGGCAAAAATAGTCCACTAGAAGAAGCAGAATGGGATGAAGCAATTCTCTTTGCTGCCGACGGCTTAAATCAAATTAAACAAAAATACGGCTCAAACGCAATTGGTGGATTTGCATCAGCACGGGCAACAAATGAAGATAACTATGTTTTCCAGCGTTTTGTTCGAACTGCTCTTTTCACCAATAATATAGATCACTGTGCTCGCCTGTGTCACATGGCATCTGCGGTTGCTCTCGCAAAATCTGTTGGTAGCAGTGCGCCTAGTGCATCAACTCCCGATATTCGAATGGCAGATGCTTTCATCATTATCGGATCGAACACTACTGAAACCCACCCAGTAATCTCCACTGCTGTAATGAAAGCAAAGTATGAAGATGGTGCAAAGATTGTGGTTATTGATCCCCGCCGCATTGAAATGGTTGACCATGCTGATGTTTGGCTTCGTCCAAACCCAGGCACTAATGTTGCTGTATTAAATGGTATTGCACACGTCATAATTCAAGAACTAATGGCAAATGAGTCTTTTATTCACGCTCGCACAGAGGACTTTGAATCATTCCGTTCAGCAATAAGCAAATACACCCCAGAATATGTTCAAAAGGTAAGCAATGTTCCCGCTGAACGTATCCGCGAGGCAGCTCGCGCATATGGCAAAGCCAATCGCGGCATGTTGCTTTGGGGCATGGGCATCACACAACACCTGACTGGCGTAGATGGTGCATTAGCACTTACAAACCTTATGTTGTTAACCGGTCATGTCGGAAAACCTGGTGCAGGCTTTATTCCAATCCGAGGTCAAAATAATGTACAAGGATGTAGCGATATGCAAGGTCAGCATAATGCTCTTCCTGGATACCACGATATTAACAATCCAGAGCATCGAGCAAAATTTGAAAGAGTCTGGAAAGCACCACTACCAACCAATGACTATCAGACGATAGTTGAAATGGAGCACTCCGCTCTAAACGGTGATGTCAAGGCCCTATATATCATGGGTGAAAATCCAATGGGTAGCAGTCCCGATATCACAGAGGTTGAGGCGGGCTTAAGAAATTTGGAATTTCTCGTGACTCAAGATATGTTCCTTTCGGAAACAGCGTCGTTAGCAGATGTTGTATTTCCAGCTTGTAGCTTTGCCGAAAAAGACGGCACATATACGAATACCGAACGACGAATCCAATTGCTACAACGTGCAATTCCCCCTCTAGGCGA
>CAIKFU010000052.1 GCA_903826775.1 uncultured beta proteobacterium
AGACCCCCATGCGTGTTCGATTGTGCGGGCGATCATCACCTTGGCCAAGAGTTTGGAACTGGGGATTATTGCCGAAGGGGTGGAGACCAAGGAGCAGCACCAGTACCTATTGAACAATGGCTGCCATTTATTCCAGGGCTATTTATTTAGCAGGCCGATCCCCTTGGAGGAATTTAATCAGTTTGTGAAGAGCAATCAGGTCTAAACAGTTTGATTGAAACGACCGCTATGGGGATTGGTAGCTACCTGCAGCATTAAATAATCTAGGAAATAAGATATTCCCCTTGATCAATACTGTGAAATAAAAATTGTTAATCTCGATACCCTTCAGAGATTTGCTTAAAATGGTCTTTCTCCAATACAAAAGCGTCTACAACGATCGGATCAAAGGCCAATCCTTTTTGCTTGAGGATTTCAGCTGCGGCCGATTCATGTGTCCAGGATTTTTTATACGCTCGTTCGCCAACTAGAGCATCGTAAAAGTCGGCTACAGACATAATGCGAGCCGCTAACGGAATCGCATCCCCTGAAAGCCCTTCCGGATAACCCGTTCCGTTCCATTTTTCATGATGGCAACCTGCAATTTTTGCAGCCATCGAAATCACGTCTTCTCCGTCCCCCAAATTCAATTTCGCAGTATCAAGAATTGCAGCTCCAATCGTCGTGTGGGTGTTCATCATTTGCCGCTCCTCTTGGGTGAAGGCGCCGGGCTTTTTTAGAATCTCGTCGGGTATACCCATCTTCCCAATGTCGTGCAACGGCGCTGCTTTAAATAGCAGATCGATCGTGTACGGATCAAGCTCGCCGGCGTATTGCCCCATTTGCCTTAAACGCTGCGCCAACGCCAATACATAATTTTGCGTTCGGACGATGTGGTGACCCGTTTCATTGTCTTTGGCGGATGCCAAGGCATTCAATAGGGACAAGGTTTGATCCTGGGTAGCCAAAACCTGGTTCTTGGCTTTTAATAATCCACTAATGAGTCCATCGCGTTCCAGCAATGCCGCTTTGGCTTCTTCTTTTTCCTTGATCGCCAACGCTTCCGCAGTTCTTAGCCTATTAATGTGTTTTTTCACCGGCAACGACACCGTGAAATAGACCAATGGAACCATTAAACTGGTGAGTAAAGTCGCATCCAGCCACATGCCCCTCAACACCGAGAACGGACCAAGATACGATATCAACAACATAATCAAGGCCTCTCCAACAAAGATCGAGGCAGCCAATACGAAGGTTAAACGCTTGGTGGGATTGCTTTTATAAAACATACGGTATTGTAACTTTTAGTCCTGATATTTAAGCCTCTGCAATAAGCGCAATGACCATAAGCGTAACGCGGTTGAAATGGGCGCTTTGCCGACATATTATCCACTTTCCAGGCCCGCAAGGGCAATTATAAAAAGGAGAAGTAGATGACGTTCAAGATACAAGTTGTAGCAGCCTCAATGCTTGCTGTAGCATCCATCGCCTCGGCCAATGCCCAGGCACCGCTCACCGAGAAAAACGTCTCGATGAAAATGTCGCAAGCGATTATTGACGGCACGATTGAGCAGTGCACCAAGGACGGCTACAAGGTTTCGGTGGTCATTGTTGATTTCGCCGGGCTCGTGCATGCCTCACTTCG
>CAIKFU010000053.1 GCA_903826775.1 uncultured beta proteobacterium
CGAGTACCTCCGCCAGCGTCACGGAATTGAAAAAGGACCCCATGAATACGGTGGCGGCGGGGGAGGGATTTCCAGTCGCAATCCTCAATCGCAATGAACCCGTTTTTTACTGTGTTCCACGAATAGCCTATGAAACCATGATGGACAAGCTAGAGGACTTGGAATTAAATGCCATAGCGGATACTCGTAAAGGACAAAAGAAGATCCGAGTATCGATTGATGACCTATAAATTAGAGTTTTATGAAGAGGCTCTCAAAGAGTGGAAGAAACTCGATACCACGGTAAGGGAGCAATTTAGGGCAAAACTCATTGAGCGTTTGGAAAATCCCCGCATTGCCGGCGCGAAATTGCGCAAGAGTGAAAATCGCTACAAAATCAAACTGATGCAAGTGGGTTATCGCTTGGTGTATGAAGTAACGGATAAAACCGTGACAGTGACGGTGATAGCAGTGGGTAAGCGCAATCGCAATGAAGTCTATTTGGCTGCGGCTAAGAGGGATTTAAAAAAACGTTGATTTGAATTGCGCAAGCAATCGTGGCGTTCAAAAACCCTTCAAAAAGGGAAGGTTGGCACAGTCACGCTTGGCGGAGTCCCAGAAATCGATGGTTCTTTGGCTCCCAAGGTTGCATTGCTGCTCGGGTGCGCTTACTTGATGTTTGGTAGAAAAAAACAGAACACCGAAGTTTTGATTGCTGTCTAAGCAACCTCATTCTGCTGTTTTGAGCTTGTTTGATGGGCCTCACTAAGCTTTTCAAGTAGGAAATAATATCCCGGCACAGCTTTTCCCTCCTCTAACCGGATTGCGTTTTCTAAGCAATGCACTATTTTAAAATTGTGTAAAGAGGCTAAAGCGTCAATGTAGTTTCTAGAATGACTAAACCGGAGTGTTTTGGGGGACAGGCTGAACAATCCCGATTCAATTTTCTCGACGGAAAAGCAAAATGCCCCGCCTTTTTTAATCATTCTGGATAGGTCTTTGAAAATATTGTCCAACTCCCCAATATAAATAAAGACGTCGGCAGAGACCACCAAATCAAATTGTTCTTCGCATTGCCGTAGAAATTGCCCAATATCGTTCTCAACTAAATGGTCGTATGCGCCGAATGCTTCTGCCTTGGTAAGCATTTTTTTGGATATGTCCACTCCCGTCAATGTTGCGGCATGCGGCTTTAGCAACCTTCCCATTAAGCCTGTGCCACATCCAATATCCAATATATTCAATTGGCCGGTTAGACGCCCGTCTAAAAGAGTCAGCAGGACTTCAGGAGATTGGTATTTCAACTCCTTTACAAGATGCTTTTCGAAACGGTCTGCATAATCGTTGAATAGTTCCGCCGCAAAATCGTGAGGCATGGGTTTTAGGCCATCGTTTGGCCTTAATGCCGAAAGAACAAATTCTGCATGTTCCTTTTGATCAAAGTTGTATTCAATCGCCTTCTCGAGATTGGTGGTGGCTAGATCGTATTCATTTAGCGCGATATTCATTAAGCTTTTTTGATAAAAGCATTTTGCGGCTTGGGGCTTTAGCCCGATTGCCTTATCGTACTCGGCTAGCGCCTTATCGTACAACTTCAATTCTTGGTAAACAATGCCCCGGTTGTAATACGCATCGTGGTAATCGGGTTTTAACGCAATTGTCTGATCATAGGATGCTAGGGCTTGCTCGTAGTGCTTCAGTTCTCGTTGAGCAGATCCCCGATACAGCCAAGCCTGAAAATAATCGGGCTTGAATCCAATGGCTTTGCCGCAGGCAACTAAGGCTTCATCGAAGCGTTTGTGTTCATATAAAACAATGCTTCGATTCACCCAGGCCTCAGCATAATCGGGTGCCAATTTGATGGCTTGGTCGCAGGATGCCAGGGCCTCATCATGCATATTTAAGTTGCGCAAAGGATTGCTTCGGTTGGACCATGCTTGGAAAAATTGAGGATCGATCTTCAGGGCTTGGTCATACGCAAAGACTGCTTTTTCATATTGCTTTACGTTGTTTAAGGCGATCCCATAGTTGGACCACAGTTCCGCCAATTCTTGATTGATGGCCAATCCTTGCTCTACGATTCCAATGGACTCGTCATAAAGGGCTAAATCATTTAAGCTTGAACTCAGATTGGTTAGCGCTTCAATATCCTGTGGGTTTATTTCAAGCGCTTTTCTATAGCAGTGAACGGCATCGTGGTGGTTTCCTTTTAAGGAGTAGGACAGTCCTAGGTTGTACCAAATGCGGATGTCGTCTGGATTGAAATCGGCAAGGCTTCTTAGGATAACAATAGCCTCATCCAACTTGCCATGGCTGGCGCAGAATATTCCCAATTGCAGCATGTGATTTAAGCCGTCTGCTTCATCGCTGACAACTTGATGGATCAGCGATGCGGCTTCGAGGGAGCGCCCCTGCTCGAGGGCTTGAACGATGTTTTTGGCTATGAGCGGCAACATTTTTAAAAGTATGAATTTATCGCTCAGTTTAACTGCTTCAGCAAATGCCCTCGGGTTGGCTTATGGGAGTGCAAGATCCCTCACCCATCAGGAACTGCGCGCTGGATTTTTTTTCATACGGTAGTTTATAGAGCGCGTAGGTATCCGGATACTTTTCTTCATTGACTGCTTGGTGTCCGCAGTGGGTGGGGCACTGCCACCCCCCAGCATGAACCTTTTCGTATGGGTTCCAAACTCGCTACACGCGTTTTTTGAGAAACCGCATGAGGGATCCAATCAGTGGGAGTTGTTCATAAATTCCTTCAGCGGGATCCCAGTAGTCGATGTGGGATGTGATGAGACCATATTCATCCAATGTTAGCCAACTGACGCCGGTGATGCTCTGCGGTGCGGTATTCCAGCGTTTGAAGCGAAAGTGAAATTCCCACAATAGCGACGCCTCCAAATCGCGGTGAATCAGGGAGGTCACCGTAAATGAAGGGCTATCGAGTTGGGCAAACAGGTTCATAAAAATTCGCGAAATGGCATCCCGACCGCGCACCTCTTGAAAGGGGTCTTTGAATAGGGCGTTTATCGAATAGTGTTGAACCAAATGGCCGATGCGATCGATTTGGATGTGTTCGTATTCAAACCGCAGGGATTCAAGCTGTTTTGAAACAATGTCCGTCATGATGTTGGTCTTAGGTGTTGACAAAACGGTGTAATGCCCAGAAGTAGATCCGATAGGGCATGATCCGCAACAATTTCAAAAAATACGTAAACCGTTTCGGGAAGTGGATTTCAAATTCGCCCCGTTCAAGACCGTGCGCGATGGCGTTGGCCGCTACCTCCGGGGTGATTAACGCCGGCATATGAAAGTCGTTGATGGCGGTCGCTGCCGTTGCAACAAAGCCAGGGGAAATCAAATGAACGCCAACCCCTTTGGGGTGAAGGTCGTAATAGAGCGATTCGGTAAAATTGATGAGTGCCGCTTTGCTTGGACCATACGCCAAGGATTTCGGCAGGCCGCTATAGCCGGCGACACTGGCCACAATCGCGATATGCCCTTCGCCTTGCTCAATGAATTTGGGAAGCGTTTCTCCCAAGACCCGCATTGGCCCAAGCAAATTCGTATTTAAGGTTTTCAATGCTTTGGCAAACTCAAAATCATCGGCTCGCATCGGTTCGTAAACCCCGGAGACAAACAGCAGCAAATCGATCTTCTGCCAATGCGTTAATGCCAGTTCCGCGGCCCGCTTTACCGAATGGCTATCGTCCACATCCATGGCAACGACTTGAATGTGCGAAGGCCCTATGCTGGAGCTGGCGCAGGAAGCGGCGAGCGCTTTCAGTGCGTCTAGACGCCTAGCCGATAAAATGAGGTTCGCGCCGTTTTTGCTAAAGTGTTTGGCGCAAGCCTCCCCAATTCCGGATGAGGCTCCAATGATCCAGATGTTCTTGTTGGAGAAACTCCCAAATGGAGGGTTAAGCGGCTTCATGCGGCTTTTCGAGAGTAAATTGAATCACGTCAATGCTGTTCTCAGCAAAGCCGGCTGCGCAGTACATCAAATAAAAATTCCATAAGCGAATGAATTTCTCTTTAAAACCCAATTCGTGAATTTCAGACAGTTTGCAGTTAAAGGTGTCGCGCCATACCCTTAACGTTTGTGCGTAGTCTTTTCCAAACGAGTATTGATCAATCAGCTGAAGGCCGGCATTGGAGGCGTGCTGTTCAAAGACCCTGGGTGAAGGAAGCATGCCGCCCGGAAAAACGTATTGTTGAATAAAGTCCGTTTCCTTGCGGTATTTTTCGAATAGCGTGTCCTGAATAACGATGGTCTGAATAATGGCACGTTTACCGGGCTTTAAACAGCGTGACACGGTTTCAAAATAATCAGGCCAATACGTTTCGCCTACCGCTTCAAACATTTCAATCGAGACAATTCCGTCGTATTGCTCTTGGCAATCGCGGTAGTCCAGGATGACGGCTTTAGCAAGAGCGGCTGGATTATCGTGCACATCTGCCGCAAGAAATTTTTCATCGATGAATTTTTTTTGCTCGTGCGACAAGGTGAGTCCGGTGACGTTTAGCCCCCGTTTCATCGCCATGTCCATAAACCCACCCCAACCGCAGCCGATTTCCAGAATGGTTTCATTGGGGGCGCATTGAAGTTGATTCAAAATGCGTTCCAGCTTGGCGATTTGTGCCTGTTCTAGTGGTTGAGAATAATCGCCATTAAATAAGCCGCTGGAGTACATCATGCGCGGGTCAAGCCACAATTGGTAAAACGGATTTCCCAAGTCGTAATGGGAATGGATGTTCTTCTTGCTTCCGGAGCGCGTGTTCCTGTGAAATACATGCCTCAGCTTGTAAATGAGCGATCCCAGAAAGGAGCCGTAAATAAGGGATTCCAACAGTTTGCGGTTCGCAAGGGCCAGTCGCAGGATGCCTTCGAGATTGTTGGTTGACCAGGAACCGTCAATGTAGGATTCGGCAAAGCCGATATCGCCCCGCTTGAGGATTTTCTTAAAGATGTTCCAGTCGTGGATGTATAGAAAAATCGCTTGTTCTGTAGGGAAGCGGGCAAGATCGCCAAATTCTTCGGTGCGTTGGTCCGGAAAAACGATTTGCAGGCGACCGCCTTGAATGTTGCGCAAATGGGTAAGGAAAGCCTTGGTGTATTTTTCAAACATGGATTATTCGGTTTGATTCGGGGTTGGCTGCGGTTTGCCGAGGAACTTCACTCCTTTGATCCAAAGTTTGAGGGCCTGCCAATGAATTTTCACGACAATGCCCACGCTTTGGGTGGGAAATTGGGCAATCGCCCGGATGGTGTTCCTGCGTGTCAATGGAAATTCTTCGCCGCTAACGCTGGTCGTTAATTGAAGGCGATCGTTGAGCCAGTATTCAATTCGGGATACGTCCCGGATTTTGGCAGAGGGGCGTTGTCTGCGCATAAAGCGGAATACGTAGTCCCCGGCGATAGTGAAAAAAGGCGATACGGAAAATTCCTTTTTGGATTCCAAGGTTTCGCCAAACCGGATGTGGTCATCTTGCTTGGGCTGCAAGAGATAGCAATGCCGATCGCCAAACGTATTGTTGACTTCGGCCAGTATCGCCTTCACTTGGCCAGCGCCATCGTGACAAAACCAGAAGCTCACGGGTTTGAATGCGTACCCCAAAACCCTCGGGAAGGTGTGCAGCCAAATTTCGCCATCCACACCCGATACCTTGGCATTTTTCAGTTCGCCTTCAATCCATGCCAGTGCGTCAGATCCTCCGGTGCCATGATCTTGATCGTAAAAGGAAACCCACGAAAAACGGTTGTCGCCCACTCCGAATTGGGAAAGAATGCCGGGATTGGTTTTTCGGGACCGCATGGGGATGCGAAGGTAAAAAACCCCATATCGAAATGCATTGACCTTGGGTTTGGTCCGCTGATGCAGGACTTCACCAAAGCATATCGAAGCCGTGTTGAATAAGGACACGATTAAATTGGCTCCGGTCGAAAGGTCTTGTTCAGTTTTTCGGCGGATAGCGATTCGATAATGTCCAAGGCCACCAATTCCCCAGATTTGAGCCCATCCTCGTGAAAGCCGTAACCCGACCATGCTCCGCAATACCAAGTGTTGTTTTTTCCTTGGATCATGGGCAGTTGTTTTTGACTGTGAATCGCTGCTGCATCGAATAGCGGGTGGGAATACTCAATGACGGAATGGGTTAATGCGTCTTTGGGGATTTTATGCGGATTAAGGCTAACGATAATCGATTGGTTTTTAAGGTGGCTTGGCAAGGGTTGCAATTTATTGAGTAGGTAATGAACGCAGACATGCGATGCGGTATCGGTGTCTTGACCTCCTAAGGAATTGGACGAATAGTTCCATGCGGCCCAAGCCCTCCTATTGCTAGGCAGCAAGGATTCGTCCGTATGAACATAGGCCGTATTCGATTGGTACGGTATGGCCGAAAGCAATTGCCGTTCTTCAGCGCAGGGGTTTTCTAGGATTTCCAAGGCCTCATCGCTGTGGCATGCGAAAACCACTTCATCAAATCCCAGCAATTGGCCCGATTGGCAGGCGATTTGGATGGTTCCGGAAGCGGCCATGGTCGATCGGCTCACGCGAGCTACGGCATCGTGATTTATGCGAACACCCGCGGTTTTCAACGTTGCCACCAGGCGGGTAACGTATTCGCGAGACCCGCCCCTCACGGTGAGCCATTGGGGGCGATCGACGATGTTGAGTAAGCCGTGGTTATCGCAAAAATGGATGAGCGTCTTGATGGGAAAGCGCATCATTTCGGTTACGGGGCACGACCAGATCGCGCCGATCATCGGCAACAGGTACCAGTTCCGAAAGGGTGTTCCAAATGCATGCTCATCTAGAAAATGCAAAACCGATTGTGCCTGATGATCGATATACGTATCGAATACTGCGTTCTTCGCAATCGTTCTAGCCAAGCGATTGAATCGCACAATATCCTTTAGCATTCCCAGGAAGTCGGCATTGATTAGATTGCGCCGTTGGGCAAAAACGCTGTTCAGGTTCGTTCCGGACCATTCGAGCGCGCGCCCGTTTTTGCTGCCGGTTGGCAACGAAACGGAGAACGTCATTTCGGAATTTGCAATTGGAACGTGAAGTTCTTCAAACAACTTGAGTAGGCGCGGGTAGGTTCGGCGATTGAAGACCAGAAATCCCGTATCAATTCCATAGCTAGGTCCACCTTTTGATCCGGGGATTTGGAAATCGATGGTGTTGCTGTGTCCGCCTAAACGATTTTCCTTTTCGAAGACGGTGATTTCAACATGGGGGTTGTTCCTCAAGTGGTAGGCGCAACCTAAGCCGGATATGCCGGCGCCAATAATGGCCAGCCTTTTTTTGGGGGGCATCATACCGATTCCGTGATGAGGCTTTCGAATGCGTTTGTCATGTGGCGGCTTTTTAGTGTGATGGTCATTGTGAGTCGATCAAGAGGATTGCCGCAGTCATTAAATGCAGTTTGGCAAAGTGTTGATCATTTGGTGATGGATTACGGGGTGAAATGGATGCGGCTTGCAATTAAGCGAATTTCATCAGATTTTTGGGTATTCTATGGAAGGGTGGGGTTGAGGTTAACTAGAAGTCTAAGGCATTTCGTCGAATATTTCAGAGAAGGTGTTTCCAGAACCGTCTCCCGCCAACTTGACATGGGGTTTATTGAGAATGAGAAATTGCGTTTATAAGATGGTTGCCGCGTTGTTGTGCGGTTTAGTGTTGGCCTCGTGCTCCGGAACTCGAGTTTCCCAATACGCGAACGAGAATCCCAAATTGGATCTGAGTGAATACTTCTCGGGAACGGTTGATGCGTATGGCATCTTTACCGATCGCAGTGGGGTTGTGAAAAAGCGCTTTACGGTTCTGATCAAGGCGAACTGGGAAGTGGTGAATGGCCAAAAGGTGGGCACTTTGGATGAGAGTTTTGACTATTCAGACGGAAGTACGCAAAAACGGATTTGGAAGCTGACGGAAATTTCACCAGGCAAATACCTTGGCAGGGCTGACGACGTGATTGGGGATGCTGATGGCGAATCGTCTGGTAACGCCCTCAATTGGACCTATACCCTTGCGCTTCCGGTGGATGGAACCGTCTATCAGGTCCAATTTAATGATTGGATGTACTTGGTAACACCCAAGGTGATGCTCAATAAAGCCAAGATGAGCAAATTTGGCATTGATCTGGGAGAGGTGACGTTGAGTTTTTATAAGCGCTAAACACCATTTGGTGTATCCGTTGACCGCTCGCGTGAGTCAACTCGATATGGAGAATGGGATGCTTAATTGGGGGGTAATGCGCAATCCATGTCATCGCCCTTCTGCAGAGCGAAAAAACTGGGTATCTGTTATGCTCAAATCAGAACGGTTTAATAGCCGCTCTGTAAAAGGGCAACCCAATGGCAAAAGCGTTGGAGCGCAAAGATTTCTACCTAAAGGACCGCGTTGGGTTCCATGGTGGGGAAATCTACCAGATGCGGTCATTTAAAGTCCATGACTTTTTCCTTGTCTTGTAGGTTGGCGTTTTAACCAAGTACGATGATGAGGACTGCATGGCTACGGTATTGAAAAAACGCTTCCCGGTTTCGCTTACATTCATCGATAACCGTCGTTCACCCCAAACCCATTTTTTTCAAAAAACAGGCTCGTTTGCTATTGCAAAACACGGTTTTGTTGTTCGGTAAAGATGGTAAATCCCATTGATAACCAGGTCTCTCTCAATTTGCAGTTGAGTAAGGAGTTGGCGATTGCCAACAAAGCACTCCTTTATTTCCAGAGCGAGGAGATGCGTAAGCATTCTGAAGAATTGCTGCGCGGTACAAGTACACACATCCGTTTTATTCTGGAAAATAGTCCAGCCGCTATACGCATAACCAGCAAGTCAACTGGGCTAGTGCTCTTTTGCAATCGAAGTTTTTGTGAGTTGACCGGCGAGCCGCTGGAACGGGC
>CAIKFU010000054.1 GCA_903826775.1 uncultured beta proteobacterium
AGCGGGTTCAACGATTCTTATTCCTAGGGTAGGTCATGGACCTGGCGATATTTCGGTTTCAATGGCTGAAAATGCCAGTCTAAGCTTGGAAAAACCCCCTCCACCACCAAAAAAAGGTACAAAAAAAGGAAAAAACTCCAAAGATGCTCGGGAAGGGGTAGCAAAAGACCCAAAATCACCTCCATCTCAGCATAAATCCGCATCGACAGAACTTGCAAAGTCTGCGAAAAACGATACTGTAAAAGCCACCTCAAAATCAGTAAAGGTAATTATTGGCAAAGGGGCGGCCAAAATTTAGCAACTTTTCGTTAGGTAAATCATGTCCTATAAAGCATTCCATGAGCGTTCGATTAAGGATCCAGATGGTTTCTGGGGGGATCAAGCAAAGCTAATCCATTGGGAAAAGCCTTTTAAAAAGGTTTTAGAGTATTCAAACCCACCCTTTGCAAAATGGTTTGAGGGGGGACAAACAAATCTTTGTTACAACGCGGTTGATCGGCACCTTGCCGATCGCGCTGATCAGGTTGCCTTGGTTTCGGTTTCAACCGAAACCAATCAAGAAAGGGCTTTTACTTTTAAAGAGCTGTATTCCGAAGTGAACCGAATGGCAGCAATTTTAAAAGCCAATGGCGTTCAAAAAGGGGATCGGGTATTGATTTATATGCCCATGATTGCCGAGGCATGTTTTGCCATGCTAGCTTGCGCGCGCATTGGGGCGATACATTCTGTGGTTTTTGGTGGATTTGCCTCGCACAGTTTAGCTTCAAGAATCGACGATGCTAAACCAAAGATGATTATTACAGCGGAGGCTGGTGCTCGCGGTGGCAAGGCTGTCCCTTATAAGCCGTTATTGGATGAAGCGATCGAGTTGGCAACTGTGAAGCCGGAAAAAGTGCTGCTTGTAAATCGTGGCTTGACGGAGTACACAACCATTCAAGGACGTGATCTAGACTATGCAGCGGAGCGTCAAAAACATCTCGATGATTTGGTTCCCGTTGAGTGGGTAGATTCAACACACATTTCCTATATTCTGTACACATCCGGCACGACCGGAAAACCAAAAGGCGTACAGCGGGATACGGGTGGTTATGCTGTGGCACTGGCTGCCTCCATGAAGCATATTTTTTGTGGCAATCCTGGTGAGACAATGTTCACTACATCCGATATTGGCTGGGTTGTAGGCCATAGCTACATTATCTATGCTCCATTAATAAATGGCATGGCAACCATCATGTATGAGGGCACCCCATTAAGGCCGGATGCAGGGATTTGGTGGCAATTGGTTGAAAAATACAAAGTCTCGGTAATGTTTTCTGCGCCAACTGCAATTCGCGTTTTAAAGAAGCAAGACCCTGCATTTTTGACGAAATACGATTTATCTAGCCTGCGTGCGCTGTTCTTGGCAGGAGAACCGCTGGATGAACCAACTGCGAGTTGGATTCATGGCGCCATCAATAAACCCGTGGTGGATAATTATTGGCAAACCGAGACAGGTTGGCCGATGTTGGCCATTCAGCGTGGTGTAGAGGTTATGCCGCATAAATTTGGGTCTCCTGGTGTGCCATCGTTTGGTTACAACATGAAATTGCTTGATGATTCCACCGGTGTTGAACTTGGTGCGAATGAGAAAGGCGTGATTGCAATTGAAGGGCCGTTGCCTCCAGGTTGTATGCAAACTGTATGGGGTGACGATAAGCGCTTTGTAAGTACGTATTGGGAAACCATTCCGGGTAAATTGATTTACTCAACGTTCGATTGGGGAATCAAAGACGATGATGGCTACTTTTTTATATTGGGGCGTACCGACGATGTCATTAATGTCGCCGGTCACCGCTTAGGTACTAGAGAAATTGAAGAGAGCATTTCGAGTCATCCTAATGTCTCGGAGATTGCCGTTGTGGGCATAGAAGATAAATTGAAAGGGCAGGTGGCAATTGGTTTTGCTATTCCAAAAGATGCTGGAAAGGTCGACACTTTGGAAGCCGAATTAATGAAAACCGTTGACACCCAGCTAGGCGCAATCGCCCGTCCTGCCAGAGTCTATATTGTTACGGCGTTGCCAAAAACCCGTTCAGGTAAGATCGTGCGCCGTGCATTACAAGCCGTAGCGGAAGGCCGAGACCCCGGGGATATTAGTACGATGGAAGATCAGGCGGTTTTGGCTCAAATTAAGACCATCATCGAGGAAAATCCCGTGAAGTCGTAGGGCGATCTTATGGATTGGGCATAGTGAGGCTTTAGCTTAAAGGGGTGAGGGGGTTTTGCTTCCTAGCGCATGCAAACTGGTATCATTGCATGGTTCGTAACTCATAAATTACCCTAGCGCTTAAAGACACTCACCTCCCGCACAAAATAGTCCCGGGTTGGTCTTTTTGGGGCGATGAGCGTCGGATGGAGCAGGGACTGGAGATGGTTTGTCACCCTTGCTTCCTTCTTTTCCACCTGCCGTGTTGGCTCTTGCCGACGGTTCAATTTTTTCAGGCTACAGCATCGGCGTACCTGGTGAAACTTCTGGTGAAGTTGTTTTTAATACAGCGTTGACTGGTTACCAAGAGATCCTTACCGATCCTAGCTACTCACGCCAAATTGTTACTTTAACTTATCCGCATATTGGAAATGTTGGTGTTAATGCGCAAGACGCCGAGTCAGGACAAATTCATGCAGCTGGACTTGTTATCAAGGATCTTTCACGCCGAGTTTCAAATTTTCGATCTGAGGGAAGTTTGGGAGATTACCTTGGCAAGGCTAAGGTTCCTGGCATTGCAGGCATCGATACCCGCAAATTAACCCGCCTTTTGCGTGATACAGGCGCACAATCTGGCGCTATTGTTGCCGGGAAATTGGGTGATGACCCTGAATTACTGGGTCAAAAAGCTCTTAAATTGGCTCAATCATTTCCTGGTATGTCTGGCCTGGATCTTGCCAAAATTGTATCCACCAAGTCTTCATATGAATGGCTCGAGGCCGAGTGGGAATTGCATGGCCCCAATGGCAAACCAGCATACCGCTCACTAGATCAAAATAGACAACTTAAACGGGTTGTGGCTTTTGATTTTGGCGTAAAGCGAAATATTTTGCGCATGCTTGCCGAACGAGGATGCCAGTTAACTGTTGTACCCGCCCAAACCGCTGCTGCAGATGTATTGGCAATGAATCCTGACGGCGTATTTTTCTCCAATGGCCCTGGAGATCCAGGGCCATGTGATTACGCTATAGCGGCTGCCAAGGAAATTATTGATAAGGGCATTCCCACTTTTGGTATTTGCCTTGGTCACCAAATTATGGGGCTAGCAGCTGGAGCCAAAACGCTTAAGATGAAGTTTGGGCATCACGGGGCAAACCATCCCGTAAAGGATTTGGAAAGCGGGCGTGTTGCTATTACCTCTCAAAATCATGGCTTTGCAGTAGATGCAAACACGTTGCCCGAAAATTTACGAGTTACACACGTATCCTTATTCGACGGATCCTTGCAGGGTATTGCGTGGAAGGATAAGCCGGCTTTTTGTTTTCAAGGTCATCCGGAGGCATCACCCGGCCCTCATGACATTGCCTATTTGTTTGATCGCTTTGTGGAGTTAATGAATGCCTAAGCGGAGCGATATTAAAAGTATCTTGATTATTGGTGCAGGTCCGATTGTGATTGGCCAGGCTTGCGAGTTTGATTATTCAGGTGCGCAGGCTTGCAAAGCACTTCGCGATGAGGGTTACAAAGTTATCCTAGTGAATAGCAATCCTGCCACCATCATGACCGATCCGGAAATGGCGGATGTAACCTATATTGAGCCGATTACCTGGGAGGTTGTTGAGCGAATTATTTCGGTTGAGAAACCCGACGCGATTTTGCCAACAATGGGAGGCCAAACGGCCTTAAATTGCGCGCTGGATTTGCATCGTCAGGGGGTTTTGGAGAAATACAAATGCGAACTGATCGGCGCATCCCCTGAGGCAATTGATAAGGCTGAAGATCGTCAGAAGTTTAAAGATGCGATGACCAAGATTGGTCTTGGATCGGCTAAGTCTGGAATTGCGCATTCGATGGAGGAAGCTCACGCTGTTCAGTTGCGCATTCAGACAGAAACTGGTAGCCCCGGTTTTCCGGTGGTAATTCGCCCTTCATTCACCATGGGGGGGTCTGGCGGTGGTATAGCTTATAACCGTGAAGAGTTTGAGGAAATTTGCAAACGCGGTTTGGATTTATCCCCAACGCATGAACTGCTAATTGAAGAGTCGCTTTTGGGTTGGAAAGAATTTGAGATGGAGGTCGTTCGCGACCATGTTGATAATTGCATCATTGTTTGCTCGATTGAAAACCTGGATCCAATGGGTGTTCACACCGGAGATTCAATTACTGTTGCCCCTGCTCAAACCTTGACAGACAAGGAGTATCAACTGATGCGCAATGCTTCAATAGCCGTATTGCGTGAAATTGGTGTTGATACCGGTGGGTCAAATGTTCAATTTTCGATCAATCCAGTGGATGGTCGGATGATTGTCATTGAGATGAATCCTCGCGTCTCTCGTTCGTCCGCATTGGCCTCGAAGGCAACAGGCTTTCCAATTGCAAAAGTGGCGGCAAAATTGGCTGTGGGGTATACGCTCGATGAATTGCTAAATGATATTACCGGTGGGGCAACTCCCGCTTCATTTGAGCCTTCTATTGATTATGTTGTAACAAAAATTCCCCGTTTTGCGTTTGAGAAGTTTCCCCAGGCCGATTCCCGATTGACTACCCAGATGAAGTCTGTTGGCGAAGTAATGGCTATTGGTCGAACTTTTCAAGAATCATTTCAAAAGGCTTTAAGAGGTCTTGAAGTTGGCGTTGATGGACTGGACGAATTGTCAACGGACCTTGAGGATATTATTAAGGAAATTGGCGAGCCTGGACCCGATCGTATTTGGTATTTGGCTGACGCTTTTAGAATGGGTATGGGTTTAGATGAGGTCTATGAAGAGACTAAAGTAGATCCGTGGTTTTTGGAGCAAATTGAAGAGCTCGTCCTTTTGGAAGGCGGCTTGAAGTTGCGTAAGATTGATAGCTTATCTGCTGCGGAATGGCGTTTTCTAAAGCAAAAAGGCTTTTCTGACCGTCGTCTTGGGCGCTTGTTAAGCGTTGACGCATCTTCGATTCGCGCAGCAAGACATCGCCTGAAGGTTTTCCCCGTTTACAAGCGGGTTGATACTTGTGCTGCCGAGTTCTCTACCAATACGGCTTATTTATATTCAACGTACGAGGCGGAGCATGGGGAGTGCGAATCTCAGCCGACCACTAGAGACAAAATTATGGTTTTGGGCGGCGGTCCAAATCGCATTGGGCAGGGTATTGAATTCGATTATTGTTGCGTTCATGCTGCCCTGGCAATGCGCGATGATGGTTATGAAACCATTATGGTTAACTGCAACCCAGAGACCGTATCAACGGATTACGATACGTCGGATCGATTGTATTTTGAACCCCTCACTTTGGAAGACGTTTTGGAAATTGTCGCTAAAGAAAAGCCAAAAGGGGTCATTGTTCAGTATGGCGGTCAAACGCCCTTAAAGCTGGCTTTGGATCTTGAGGCAAATGGTGTTCCGATAATTGGTACCTCGCCGGACATGATTGATGCTGCTGAAGATCGAGAACGCTTTCAAAAACTATTGCAGACTTTGAATTTGAGGCAACCGCCAAATCGTACCGCCCGTACTGAGGATGAGGCCCTTAAGCTTGCCGAGGAGATTGGATATCCTCTGGTTGTTCGCCCGTCCTATGTATTGGGTGGTCGAGCGATGGAAATAGTGCATGATGGCCGTGATCTTGAGCGTTATATGCGGGAAGCTGTGAAAGTTTCCCATGATTCACCGGTTTTGCTCGATCGTTTTTTAAACGACGCAATTGAATGTGATGTTGATTGCATTAGCGATGGGCAGCGCGTTTTTATTGGCGGCGTAATGGAGCATATTGAACAGGCTGGTGTTCATTCAGGGGATTCTGCATGCTCTTTGCCTCCATATTCCTTGTCCGCTGAAACTGTCGCCGAAATCAAGCGCCAAACCGCAGCCATGGCAAAGGGTCTGAATGTTGTCGGGTTGATGAATGTGCAATTTGCTATTCAAAATATTGCTGGCAAGGATGTTATTTTTGTTCTTGAGGTCAATCCTCGAGCCTCTCGAACCGTACCGTTTGTTTCAAAGGCAACGGGATTGCAGTTAGCTAAGATAGCCGCTCGTTGCATGGTAGGGCAGACCCTGGATCAGCAAGGAATTATGGATGAAGTTATTCCCCCTTATTTCTCTGTAAAAGAGGCGGTATTCCCATTTAATAAATTTCCGGGAATCGATCCAATTCTAGGGCCCGAGATGAGATCGACTGGTGAGGTAATGGGTGTCGGTAAAACCTTTGGTGAGGCATTGTTTAAGTCGCAGTTGGGCGCGGGCATAAAATTGCCAAAAAGCGGCACGGTTGTATTAACCGTAAAGGATGGCGATAAACCAAAAGCTGTTGAAGTTGCAAAGATTTTGCACGAACTTGGATTTCCAATGGTGGCTACAAAGGGGACAGCGGCGGCAATTGCCTCCGCCGGCTTGCCGGTGAAAGTAGTGAATAAAGTCAAGGACGGCCGTCCCCATATCGTTGATTTGATAAAGAACAGGGAGATCTCTTTAGTATTCACCACTGTTGATGAGACGCGTACGGCTATTGCAGATTCACGATCCATTCGAACTAGTGCGCAAGCAAATGGCGTCACTTACTATACGACGATTAGTGCGGCTCGCGCTGTTATGGATGGCCTTATGGCATCTAAGAACGGCGCGAAGGACTCTTTAGAGGTGTATTCGTTGCAAAATTTACATCGCTCGCTCGGTTAAGGCAAACCTAGCTTAAAATCGCACTTCTAGTTCCTCAATTGAAGTGTATTTAAAAGTTAGGCAT
>CAIKFU010000055.1 GCA_903826775.1 uncultured beta proteobacterium
CACTTACAGCGTAGAAGTCATATCGGAATAAGTGCAGAGTCAATCGATAAGCCGGATTCTGTCGCCTAGACTTTTCAAACTAGGGGCAATCATTCCTCTAGGCCGGCAGTTACCTGACGGCTCAAGCTCCCTACCCGCAGACTCAGCGGGTCGCCTCATCGTCTGCTTACTTGGGATTGCTCCAGGTGGAGGTTACCGCGTTTCACCGTAACTAAATACGCTCGTCTCTGTGGCCCTATTCCTCACGTCACCGTGGTTGGCTGTTAGCCAACACCCTACCCTATGGAGTCCGGACTTTCCTCCCCCCTCAAAAAAAGGCGGCGATTGCCTAATTGACTCTGCGCTTGCAGTCTAACGCAGACAGAGGGTTTTAGTTAAGAAATAATCGAAGCGAGCAATAAAGAGCCTTCTCAAGCTAGAGACCAGGCAATAGTTTCTCCAAAACGGAGTGGAACAATCGTAGATTCCCCAAAGGGCAATTCGCAAGGAATAGCCTGCGCTTGTTTGTGTAGAGTGACGATTTTGCTATTACGGGGCAAAGCATAAAAATCTGGGCCAAAAAAACTAGCAAAACCTTCTAATCTATTGAGCTTGCCAACGCTTTCAAATGCTTCTGCATATAAACCGAGAGCATTAAAGGTGCTATAGCAACCAGCACAACCACAGGCATTTTCTTTAAGTCCTTTGGCATGAGGCGCACTGTCTGTTCCCAAGAAAAACCGGGGGTTGCCACTTGTGGCGGCAGCCAATAATGCTATGCGATGCTCTTCACGCTTTAAAACAGGTAAACAATAATTATGGGGATGGATGCCTCCTACAAAAATCGCGTTGCGATTCATTAATAGGTGTTGCGGTGTAATGGTTGCTGCTAAAGTGTTTTTATTGCAAGCAGATGCATCTCGCACATAGTGTGCAGCTTGCATGGTAGTAATATGTTCGAACACTATTTTGAGCTCAGGAAAATCTTTGCGCAAAGGCTCAAGCACCCGATCAATAAAAACTTTTTCACGATCAAAAATATCTACTTCAGGATTGGTTACTTCACCATGTACCAGAAGTGGCATTCCTTCTTTCTGCATCGCCTCTATTACAGCAAAGCAGTGCTTGAGATCACTGACCCCTGCATCGCTATTGGTAGTGGCTCCAGCAGGATAAAGTTTGAAAGCTACAACACCTTCAGCCTTGGCTTTTCTTACCTCCACAGCAGAGGTATTGTCAGTTAAATACAAAGTCATCATGGGAGTAAATCCATTTACACCCAAAGACTGCAATTGAGATTCGATGCGCAATCGATAAGCTTTAGCCAACTCAGCCGTAGTCACTGGAGGCTTCAAATTAGGCATGATAATGGCGCGGGCAAATTGCTTAGCAACGTCAGCCAGCACATTTCTCATAACATCGCCATCACGAATGTGCAAATGCCAATCATCTGGCTGGATCAACTGAATTTGAGTTGGGCTAATCGACATATTTAGTTATCAATCAAAATAATGCGGAAATCGTTCACATTTGTAAGTGTAGGCCCAGTTTCAACTAAAGCACCCAACTCTGCAAAGAATCCATAACAATCGTGGCTAGACAAAAATTTTACTGGGTTCATCCCTTTTTTGTAACAATCGCGACGAATACCTTCCGTGAACCATGCTCCCGCATTGTTTTCACTACCATCAATGCCATCGGTATCTGCCGCTAAAGCAGATAACGAACCAATATCTTCACTAGCTATAAATAAAGAAAGTAAGAACTCACTGCAACGTCCGCCACGACCTTTAGTTCCTGGCGGCAACGTTACAGTGCACTCTCCACCAGAAATAATCGCAATAGGTAAGCTGCTCGGCTGTCGGCCTAAAGAATATTTCCGTGCTATTGCAGCTTGCTTAGCTCCGACATCTTGAGCTTCTCCCGTAATATCATCCCCTAAAATAATGGGATCATAGCCCTGGTCACGAACGTACTCGGCAGCAGCTTCTAGACTTTTGTATGCAGTAGCTATCACATGATTTTTTACTTGGGCACATCGTAAATCATCCTCCTTCAAAGTTTCAGGGATCTCACCATCTCGACCTCGATTCAAATGACGCAGAACTGATGCGGGAAGTGAATTCTCATCTAGTTGGTATTTCTCCAGAATAGTTAACGCATCTCGGTATGTTGAATAGTCTGATGCGCAAGGGCCGCTAGAAATATCTGCGGGCAAGTCGCTTGTAACATCCGAAATTAACAAAGCTTCAACTCTTGCGCCCCTTGAAATTGCAACCCTTGCCAAATTCCCGCCCAAAATAGCCGACAAATGCTTGCGTACAACATTCATTTCCTCTATCGGAGCGCCACTTCGCAATAGCGCCTCGGTAGTATTTTGCATATCTTCAATGCTAATTCCATTTTGTGGCAAAGTAAGTAGGCTAGAACCGCCACCCGATACCAGGGCTATCATTAAATCACCTTCCCCTAATTGATTAACTAAACGAAGAACTTCTTTAGCGCCATCCATTCCAGTCTGATCCGGCACTGGATGCCCGGCTTCAATAATTCGAATAAACTCAGTAGAGGACCCATGACCATATCGAGTAAGCACTACTCCATTAAGCTCAGCTTGAGGCCAACAATTTTTAGCATGTAGCTCCAATGCGCTTGCCATAGATGCGCTTGCCTTACCGGCTCCCACCACTAAGCATTTTCCTTTGGGCTCAAATCCCGGAGGAAAAATATTGGCTAAATAACCAGAGACAATTTTCTTAGGCTCAGCCACTGCTAGCGCCGCAGCAAAGGCATTTTGTAATATAGTCTGTTCCTTGTTCATGGAGCCATTCTAATCAACAGAGGCATGCTCTTGAATTTTCCACATCTCAGCATAACGGCCATTGGCTGCCAATAGTTCTAAGTGGGTTCCTCTCTCTACAATTTGCCCATCATCCATCACTAATATCTGATCAGCATGAACAATTGTAGAAAGTCGATGAGCAATAATCAGGGTAGTACGATTTTTAGCCAACCCCAGTAACTCCTCTTGGAATGCCCTCTCGGTCTTGGAATCTAGGGCAGAAGTTGCTTCATCAAAAATCAACATAGCCGGCTTTTTCAACAAAGTTCTTGCAATGGCTACGCGCTGTTTTTCGCCGCCAGACAACTTAAGCCCACGCTCACCAACTTGAGTTTCGTAACCATCAGGCAAGAGTTTGATAAAACCATCAATTTGTGCTGCGCGAGCAGCTTCATAAACTTCCTCTAGAGAAGCTAGAGGGTTGCCATAAGCAATATTGTATCCAATAGTGTCATTAAAAAGCACAGTATCCTGAGGGACAATGCCAATTGTCTTGCGTAAACTAGCTTGCTGAACGTCTTGAATATTTTGACCATCTATCAGAATTTTTCCTGATTGCGCGTCATAAAATCGAAAAAGCAACCTGGCCAATGTGCTCTTACCTGCACCGCTTTGGCCAACTACAGCCGTAATCGTTCCCGCTGGAATATTGAAACTAACATTGCGCAATATTTCGCGCTTGGCTTCATAGTGAAACGATACATGTTCAAAACGAACTTCTGGTCCATGTGCATAGTTGTTTATATTTAAAGGAGTTGCGTTTGGCGCATCAGCAATTTCTTTATCAGTATTAAGCAAAGAGAACATGCGGTCCATATCGGTTAGGGCTTGCTTTATTTCTCGATAAATTACCCCCAAAAAATTAAGAGGGATATAGAGCTGAATCATTAAGGTATTAACCAACACCAAATCGCCCAAGGTCATAGTGCCATTTACAACGCCGATCATGGCGCGCCATAATATCAGCATCAAACCGACTGCAATAATAATTTGCTGTCCTAAGTTTAGAACAGCTAAAGATTTTTGGGACTTTACGGCGGCCACTTGATAGCGAGCTAAGTTGTCATCGTATCGCTTGGCTTCAAAAGCCTCATTCCCAAAATACTTCACGGTCTCAAAATTCAACAAAGAGTCAATTGCCTTTTGATTGGCTCTCGAATCCATATCATTCATCGTTCGACGGAAGTGAGTACGCCACTCAGTAACAACCACTGTAAATGCGATGTAAAGAACCAATGCTGACAATGTAATAACAGCAAACCAATAATTGTACGAATAGGCAAAATAACCTAAGACCAAACAAAATTCAATCAAGGTAGGTAAGATGCTATACAGAGAATAAGAAATGAGTGACTGAATACCTCTAGCTCCTCGTTCAATATCTCGACTCACCCCACCCGTTTGCCTAGCCAAATGAAAACTTAAGGCAAGCGAATGTAAATGCTCAAATACCTGAAGAGCCACTTTTCGAACTGCGTTTTGGGTTACCCGGGCAAAAAGTGATTCCCTTAATTCAGTAAATAAGGCGGCTGAAATTCGCAGTAAACCATAAGCAACGATGAGGCCTATAGGAACAACTAACAGTGCATGTGGTGAACTCTCATTGATATTAAGTGCATCAATTAACCTTTTCATTAATATCGGAATGCCTAGGTTGGCAAACTTTGCGGCAATCAGGCAAGTAAGTGCTAAAACTACCCGTAAACGATACTCCAGAAGATATGGGAGTAAATCACGAATCACTCGCCAATCGCCCCGTTGGAATGGTTTTGAATCCGTGCTGGAATATGGGCGCCCCGATGAATGTCTCATCGCATCATCTTAGTCACTTCTCTAGTATTTCGCAGAAAATAATTTCAGGATTGCCTCGCCATTCGTTCGTGAAAAACACTTTTTAGCGGCCGCCTCATAAGGCAACCATTGAAACGCAATATGCTCTCTAGGGGAAAGAGTCACCTTGGTGTCATCTGGTACTTTTAGTGAAAACCAGTGCTCTGTATTTTTCTCTACTTCTGGAGCATAGCGAAAGCGCCATTCTGGATAAATTTGATACTCAACTTCATGATGCAAATCTTGCAACGACCCCAAAGACAGTAGCTTGATATCTATACCCGTCTCTTCAAAAACTTCACGAGAGGCTGCAAAAGCAAGATCTTCATTAGCAAAATCAAGGCTTCCTGTTACAGACTGCCAGAAATTAGAACGATCGGCTCGCTCAATCAGCAAGACCTCCCCATTCGATTTATAAATAACTACTAATACCGATATGGGGATTTTCAAGGGACTTTAAAAGCCAAAGATTTAAACGGCAGGCGCTACCTGGCGAAGTCGAATATGCAATTCTCGCAACTGACGCTCGTCAACTGGGCTAGGAGCTTGTGTTAATAAGCACTGAGCACGCTGAGTTTTTGGAAATGCAATCACATCACGAATAGACTCTGCTCCAGTCATCATGGTGACGATACGGTCGAGACCAAATGCAATACCGCCATGAGGGGGAGCGCCGTACTGGAGCGCATCCAAGAGGAAACCAAACTTGGATTGCGCCTCATCTACACCAATCTTCAGCGCACGAAATACTTGACTCTGTACAGCCTCTTGATGAATACGAACTGATCCGCCGCCGATTTCGCTACCGTTTAGCACCATATCGTAAGCCTTAGCTAAGCACTTGCCTGGAGCGGATTCAAGATACTTCATGTGCTCATCTTTAGGGCTGGTAAAGGGATGATGGCAAGCGACCCAACGTGCTTCAGCATCATCGTAATCGAACATTGGAAAATCAACTACCCATAATGGCTTCCAACCCTCTGTGAAGAGGTTGTGCTCTTTACCCCATGCGGAATGACCAATGCGTAATCGTAAATTTCCAATCGAATCGTTCACTACTTTTTGTTTATCTGCTCCAAAGAAAATAATATCTCCATCTTTTGCACCGGTGCGCTTCAAAATTCCCTCAATCGCTACATCATGCAAGTTCTTGACGATGGGTGACTGCAAACCATTGCGGCCTTCACTCACCGAGTTCACCTTAATCCAAGCCAAGCCTTTAGCGCCATAAATAGCAACAAATTGGGTGTAATCATCGATTTCGCTACGACTGATTGCCGCACCGCCCGGGATACATAAACCCACAACTCGACCACCATCTTGGTTTGCAGCCCCAGAAAAAACCTTAAAGTCCACGTCCTTCATTAGGTCTGTGAGTTCGGTAAATTCCAATGCAACCCGCAAGTCAGGTTTATCAGAGCCAAAACGTGCCATACCTTCTGAATATGGCAAAGTGGGGAATGGATTTGGCAATTCTACATTCATGGTTTTCTTGAAAATATGACGAATCATATTTTCAAAAAGTTCACGGATTTCCAACTCATCTAGAAAAGCAGTTTCACAATCGATTTGCGTAAACTCGGGTTGACGGTCAGCGCGTAAATCCTCATCGCGGAAGCACTTTGTAATTTGATAATAACGATCAAACCCGGCCACCATTAATAACTGCTTAAATAATTGAGGTGACTGCGGCAAAGCAAAAAACTGGCCATCATGAACCCTTGAAGGAACTAAATAATCACGCGCGCCCTCTGGGGTGCTCTTAGTCAGCATTGGAGTTTCAATATCAATAAAACCCGCCTCATCTAAATATTGACGGCATGCCATTGCTACGTTGTAACGCAAACGCAAATTCTTTTGCATTTGCGGGCGCCGTAAATCAAGCACACGATGGGTTAATCGAGTTGTTTCAGAAAGATTTTCGTCATCTAGCTGAAATGGGGGAGTTATAGACGGATTCAAAATTACCAAGCTATGGCAGAGGATCTCCACTTTTCCACTAATCAGTTCGACATTCTCCGTTCCGATCGGACGAGCTCGAACTAAGCCTTTTATTTGTATGCAAAATTCATTTCGTACTTGCTCGGCTAAAGCAAACATCTCTGGACGATCGGGATCACAAACAACCTGAACAAACCCTTCTCGATCGCGTAAATCAATAAAAATTACTCCGCCGTGGTCACGGCGCCTATTCACCCAACCAGCCAGAGTTACCTCTTGACCAATTAATAAATCGGTTATTTGACCGCAGGTATGACTTCGCATCGACATAACAATTTCCTATGAATCAAAATGATTTAATGATTTCCCAACATAATTTGTTAGGTTGTTTGGCGGCACTGAACCCATAGAAACAATATGCTTCAGGGCTTCTTCAATACTCATATCCAGTTCAATCGTCTGTGATCGTTGCACGATCATAAAAAAACCTGATGTTGGGTTTGGTGTTGTTGGAAGAAAGACATTCACATAATCCGAACCTAGCTTATTTTCGACTTCTGCTGCTGGGGTGCCCGTCTGAAAAGCAATCGCCCAGGAATCAGAATGTGGATAACGAATTAGTAGAGCCTTACGAAACGCCTGTCCATTGCTTGAGAATAAAGTCGATGAAAGTTGCTTAATGCTTGAATAAATTGACCGAACGACAGGAATGCGATTAACTTGTTTATCCCACACCCTTAACCACCATTGCCCAGCAAAGCTAATAGCCAGCAAACCCGTGAACATAATGACCGCTATCACGATCAATATTCCAACCCCAGGAATCTCACGGAACGTCTGTAAAGACAGAGAAAACTCGTTTGGCAAAATTGCAATAATGGCGTGCATAACGGACCCATAAACTCCGTCAAGCAAGCCTAACCCCCACGTAATTACCCAAACGGTAACCGCAATTGGTGCCCACACTAAAACGCCAGCGATAAAGTACTTTTTCATGTTTTTTCTGCCTAACCCAGTATTTTAGCTCTGTAGGCAGAAATGGGCAGAATACTAATAAATACCAAAGGTAATAATCACAATTCCGGCCAAAAAACCACCTGCAAAAAGTAATGCTCCCAAGATCAAGCTGTGCGTACGCCTTTCTTGTTGCAATAAGGCTTTTAAAGTCTCCAACTCGAGATTTTGTTCTTTTTTATTCTGGCTTGCCAGAGTTTGGGCTAATAATCGGGGCAGAGTAGGCAAAATTTTTGCCCAAGATGGAGCCTCTGTTTTCAGCCCTTCTATCAATCCTCGCCATCCCAACTGTTGGCTAACCCATTTTTCCAAAATTGGCTTAGCTGTTTTCCATAAATCCAAATCAGGATCTAACTGTCGAGCCAAACCCTCAACATTTAATAACGTTTTTTGTAAAAGCGTCAACTGAGGTTGTATTTCAACCCTAAACCTCCTCGATGTCTGAAATAGCCGCATCAAGACAATTCCCAAGGAAATCTCTTTCAAGGGTCGGTCAAAATAAGGTTCACAAACCGACCGCACGGCACCCTCCAACTCTTCTACACGTGTAGTATCAGGAACCCAACCTGATTCGATATGTAATTCGGCTACTCGTCGATAGTCGCGATTAAAAAAAGCTAAAAAATTTTGCGCTAGATAATTCTTATCACTTTCACTAAGTGCCCCAACTATTCCAAAATCAAGGGATATGAACCGCCCAAAAGTCTCCGGCTGAAGACTAATTAAAATATTTCCAGGATGCATATCAGCATGAAAAAAACCATATTGAAATACTTGAGTAAAAAAGATTTCAACCCCATCAGATGCTAACTTTTTAAAATCGACACCTGCGGACTTTAGCTCCTGCATGCGGCCTATAGAAATGCCATCCATTCTCTCCATAACAATGACATTTGTATGACATAAATCCCAATACATCTCTGGAATCATTAATTTTTTTGAATTAATAAAATATCTTCGCAACTGACTAGCATTAGCCGCCTCACGCATTAAATCCAATTCATCATGTAAATAAGTATCAAATTCAGACACCACTTCACGCGGTTTTAATCTACGGCCATCTTCAGATGTTTTTTCAATAACCTTTGCTAAATCATGCATTAAGGCCAAATCCCCCTCAATGACAGGCAAAATACCAGGTCTCAATACTTTGATTGCCACTAAACACCCTTCCCACTCAGGATGTTTCAAGGTCGCGTGCAAAACACCGTAATGCACTTGAGCAACGGAGGCGCTAGCAACTGGGGTTGCGTCAAAGCTTATAAATACCTCTTCAATTGATTGGCCAAGAGACTGTTCAATAATCTGACGAGATTCTTCGTTTGAAAATGCTGGAACTTGATCTTGTAGCTTTGCCAATTCATCAGCAATATCTTCGGGTAATAAATCCCGACGTGTGGACAAGACCTGCCCAAACTTAACAAAAATAGGACCGAGAGCCTCAAGGGTCAATCGGATGCGAACGCCTCTTGGTAATGAATTTGGAGAAGTAATAGATAAAATTGATAAAAAACTCCGACGTAAGCCTGGCTTTAAGTTATCCCTCAATAGGGGTAACAAGCCATATCGCCAAGCCGTAAAAAATATAAAGCTAAGGCGAGTAACTCTACGCACAATCTACTTAGCCTTCTGTTGTAGTAATTGAATCCGCTTATCCATCCGCTCAACCGCTTCTCGTAACTCAATTAAATTTGACTTATGCACTAAAAATTCACGTTTATTGAGCAAAATTCGTTTTTCCTCGACCAAGTATTCAGATACATTTTCCAACAAATCTCGGGTTGCTAACTGTCCCGCACTATAAATTCTCTTGGCTTGCTGAACAGCAAAATGCGCAGGAACATCACCAATCGCTCTTGCTAAATCCTCTTCATATTCCCAGCGCAACTGGCCAACCAACCGACCAAATAATTGAGCTAAATCTGCATCACCAGTAATTTTGACTGCTTTAAAAGCCTTTTCACGCAAATTACCCGGGCCGCTAGTGATATCACTTAATGCTTTTGCGGACAACTCAAGGATTAAAGCATGAGATTCACCCCCATCATTTGGCTCAAAAATTCCCTCTGCGTTTACCTTAAAGCCCCTATCAATTCCGGGCAACCGCAACAAAATACTCTTATTCGCATGACGAGACAATTCAGATTTGGCCCACGATTCATTTGAGAGAACGTGATTAATCCCCCTGCAAATAGTAGTAGCAGTAAATGGAAATGAAGGATTAAAAAGAATATTCATTTGTATAAAAAACCCGCACTGGTGCGGGCTTTCCCATGGAAGCCTTAAGCTTAAACCATCTGCTGAATACCAGCCAGAACCCATCCTCCTGAGCCCTCAACTGGCTTACTTAAATTCCAAATTTCAGAAAAACCACTCGCTGGAGTATTTAATTGCTCTCGAATCATCCCGCTAAATTGAACACTGCATAAATATGAATCATTCGCCGTTTCAATGCCAAGCAACTGAGCATTCAGCGTGACCACATCGGTTTGATTCGCTCCGTCTGAACGCCCTCCCAAGTCCTGCTGCAACTTAACGAACATTTCAGCAGTAGTGAACTCGCGTAAGAAATTTAAATCCCCAGAATCCCATGCTTTCTGCAACTTTACAAAATATTGCTTTGCATTATCAAGAAAAACGTACTCATCAAAACCGGCCGGTAAATTCAGGCTATACGAAGCGGGATCAGAAGAAATTCCACCAAATGCATTGGCAGCCGGATTAAATACGGGCTCCTGCCGAACGCCAGACTCATTCACCAATGATCTCTGCATTCCTTCACTACTTGGCACGGAGGGAGACTGCCCGCCCGCAGTTAAACCGTGGGAGAACCTCCTCATGATGGACAGGATTAAAAAGCCAGCGGCAAAGGCTATTAATAAGCCCATCACCAGAGAAGAAGCCTCCTCACCCATTCCAAAATGTGAAAGTAAGTATCCAATTCCAAGGCCAGCAGCTAAACCACCAAGCATTCCGCCAAAACCAAAACGATTGCTAGCTTGCGGGTTTTGAGGGCTTGGAGCAGCTTGCTGCGACTGTTGTGGCCTTTGCGCTGGGGAAGCCGGTTGTATTTGCTTTTGGATTGGAGCGCTTGGCATGCGTCCAAAACTGCTTCCACCTCCAAGTCGCCCAGCACTTGCATCCCCAATGCAAATAAATAACAACCCCAAACTCAGTAGCACTGTCCTCACAAAATAATTATTCATTTAACCTGTTCCCTCACGAAATTTACTTTCTTATCTTTAATATTTAGTGCCAATATGTAACGCAACAATTCCTCCACTAAGCCTATACGTCTCTACTTCGTCAAAACCCGCATCCAGCATCATCTCTTTCAGCTTCCCAGCATCTGGGTGCATTCGAATCGACTCTGCTAAATATTGATAACTTTCAGAATCTTTGGCAATCTTATCCCCTAGCCACGGCAAAACTTTGAATGAATAAATGTCATAAATGGGCTGCAAAAATGCATCTGGTTTTGAAAACTCCAAAACCAAAACTTTACCGCCCGGCTTAATTACTCGACACATCTCTCTCAAAGCCACATCTTTATGAGTCATGTTGCGAAGACCAAACGCTACAGTGACAACATCAAAATATCTTGAAGAAAATGGGATTTTTTCAGCGTCTAGTTGAATACATGGTAACGCGAATCCACTATCTAATAATCTATCTCGCCCCACCCCCAGCATGGAGGCATTGATATCGCTCAACCACACTTCTGCCTCTGGATTGATGCCCCATTGAACCTCGCGAGCAAAAGCGGTAGCTAAATCACCAGTCCCCCCTGCTATGTCCAAAACCTTTTGACCTGATTGAACATGGGCTTTAGCAATTGTTATCTTTTTCCACAAACGATGCAACCCAAATGACATCAAGTCATTCATCACATCATACTTACTGGCTACGGAATGAAATACGTCCGCAACTTTTCTAGCTTTTTCTGCTTCCTCAATATTCTGATATCCAAAGTGGGTTTTACTCATTCTCGCTATCTTTATTTAATGATGGTTGCCGCAGGAGTGTCCCTGTTTAATCATAGGATCATCCCGATCAATTCCAGCAACATTCAATTTTTCTAAATACTCATTCCAAAATTTCTCTTGATTTTCACCTAATGAAAATAAATAGTCCCAAGAATACAACCCAGAATCATGTCCATCGGAAAATGTTGGCTTAATTGCATAATGCCCTACTGGCTCAACCTCAACTATTAGAATATCCCTCTTTCCCGTTTGCAGTGTTTCTTGACCTGGGCCATGACCTCGTACTTCTGCAGAAGGAGATGAAACACGCAAGTATTCAAATGGCAAGCGAAAAATTTTACCCCCCTCGTAGGATAACTCTAAAACCCTTGATTTCTGATGGACCACAACATTAATTGGAATCATTAGACTAACACCCTCTCAATACCGCCTTGATTGGCACATTCAACATATTCTTGCATCCAATTGCTACCTAGTAAACGTTCGGCCATCTCAACTACGATGTAATCAGCTGTTGTATTGCTGTCAGAATCAAAGCGGGACAGCCCCTGCAAGCATGAAGGGCAACTTGTCAATACCTTTACCTCGCCATCAAATCCTGATTGCAAAGCTGCGGCTGACTTTTCCATTTCTATTTGTTTTCTAAACCTAACTTGAGTTGAAATGTCTGGACGAGAAACAGCCAAAGTTCCAGATTCACCGCAGCATCGCTCATTTTTTTGGATCAAACTACCATCCTCAGTTTGAATAAGCTGGTTCACTGTCTTCAATGGATCCTGTAATTTCATAGGTGAATGGCATGGATCGTGATACATATATTTCACACCTTTGATGCCGGAAAGTTTAACTCCTTTTTCCATCAAATATTCATGGATATCAATAATTCGACATCCTGGAAAAATTTGATCAAATTGATATCCGGCTAACTGGTCATAACAAGTACCACAAGATACCACCACCGTCTTAATATCTAAGTAATTTAATGTATTGGCGACCCGATGAAAAAGCACTCGGTTATCGGTGATCATTTTCTCTGCCTTATCAAAATCCCCATTTCCCCTCTGGGGGTAGCCACAGCAAAGATATCCTGGAGGCAACACAGTTTGAACCCCAACATTCCACAACATCGCCTGGGTTGCTAATCCAACCTGAGAAAACAGTCGCTCAGAACCGCATCCTGGAAAATAAAATACGGCCTCAGTTTCAGTTGAAGTTGTCTTTGGATCCCGAATAATGGGAACATAATTTGCATCTTCAATATCCAATAAAGCTCGTGCTGTTTTTTTAGGTAAATTACCAGGCATCTTTTTATTAATGAAAAAAATCACCTGCTCTTTTAGAGCCGGTTTTCCAACAGTTGATGGTGGACGATTAGTTTGTTTTCTAGCAAATTTTCCCAACAAATCATTTCCTAGTCGCTGCAAACGATATCCCCAGCCAATCATGATCTGACGAGTCAATCGAATTGTGTCTGGGTTGGTAGCATTCAAAAAAAACATGGAGGCTGCCGTACCCGGATTGAAGCGTTGTTGACCCATCTTGCGTAATAAATTTCGCATATTCATGGTCACATCACCAAAATCAATCTTGACGGGGCATGGCGTAAGGCATTTATGACAAACAGTACAGTGTGCTGCAACATCATCGAACATGTCCCAATGCCGAATTGAAATTCCGCGACGAGTTTGCTCTTCGTAAAGAAATGCCTCTATCAGCAAGGAGGTAGCTAAAATTTTGTCACGTGGACTATAAAATAAATTTGCACGCGGTACATGTGTGGCACATACGGGTTTGCATTTACCGCAACGTAAACAATCCTTAATACTGTCAGCAATTGCCCCAATATCGCTTTGTTGCATGATAATTGATTCATGCCCCATCAAACCAAAACTTGGGGTATAAGCTTTCTCCAAATCAGCATGTGGCATTAACTTCCCCTTATTAAATCTGCCTTCAGGGTCAATGCGATTTTTATAGGCACGAAAATCTTTTAACTCTTCATCTGTAAGGTATTCCAACTTAGTAATGCCTATACCGTGCTCGCCAGAAATTACACCATCAAGAGATCTAGCTAAGGCCATAATTTTATTTACTGCTTGATGTGCATCCTTCATCATTTCATAGTCGTCAGAATTAACCGGGATATTAGTATGCACATTCCCATCTCCAGCATGCATATGAAGAGCAACAAAAACGCGCTTACGTAAAACTTGCCGATGAATTGTTTCTAACTCGTTCAACATGGGTTCAAATACTAGTCCACCAAAAATAATCCTTAACTCTGCACGCACTTCCACTTTCCACGAGGCGCGCAGGGAATAGTTTTGTAACTGAGCAAAATGGGCATCCATGCCAATTAACCACTCAGACCAGCGGGCACGAACGTTCGCAATCACCACCAATGCTTGTTGAACGCGATCCCCCAATATCTCTTCAATTGGAATGTCGTATGAATCATCACTCTTTCCCAACGGGAATGATTTTTTCTTTAAAAATGATTCCAATCCATCCAGAATTTGCAGTTTATTTTTCAGGGACAATTCAATATTGATACGATCAATGCCGTCTGTGTACTCCCCCATTCGATGCAGGGGGATGACCACATCCTCATTGATCTTAAATGCATTGGTATGTCTTGCAATTGCGGCTGTGCGAGCTCTATCCAACCAAAACTTTTTTCTTGCTTCAGCACTAACAGCAACAAAGCCTTCTCCTACTCGCAGGTTCGCCATCCTGACAACTTCACTAGTAGCGCTCGCAACTGCAATATCGTCATCTCCAGCAATATCGCCAATTAATACCATTTTTGGCAAACCGTTTCTTTTGGATTTTGTCGAATATCCGACCGCTCGCAAATATCGATCATCCAAATGCTCTAGTCCAGCTAAAATTGGTCCGCCCTGTTTACTTAGGCCATCGAGATATGCCTTAATTTCTACAATACTAGGAATTGCTTCACGCGCCTGACCAAAAAATTCAAGGCAAACAGTACGCATATATTTAGGCATGCGGTGCAATATCCAAGTTGCACTTGTTATCAAGCCATCGCATCCCTCCTTTTGCACGCCAGGAAGACCTGAAAGAAATTTGTCTGTCACATCTTTCCCTAGTCCAGCTTTTCTGAAACGTCTGCCTTCTACCTCCAGTATTTCTGAACGTAAAACTTTTTCACCGGGTTCTTTCGATCCATCCGACCAAGTAAGTTGAAAACGCACCATTTCGACTTCATGAATTTTCCCAAGATTGTGGTCTAAGCGTTCGATATCAAGCCAATTGCCTCCGGGGTCCACCATTCTCCAACTTGCTAAGTTATCTAACGCAGTACCCCACAACACTGCCTTCTTACCGCCGGCATTCATAGCAATATTGCCACCAATACAACTTGCATCAGCAGATGTAGGATCCACAGCAAAAACTAAACCCGCGCTCTCAGCAGCGTCTGCTACCCTTCTTGTAACTACTCCAGCCCCTGTAAAAATAGTAGGAACCAAGCAATTGATGCCTGGCAAAGTCTTATTTTGAACTGCATCAATTTGTTCTAATTTTTCGGTATTCATGACCGCCGACATCGCTACTAATGGAATGGCTCCACCTGTATATCCAGTCCCTCCTCCACGAGGGATGATAGTTAAACCTAACTCGATACAAGCCTTTACCAACCCCGGAATTTCCCTCTCATAATCGGGCTTTATAACAACAAATGGAAACTCCACACGCCAATCTGTCGCATCTGTGACATGAGCAACTCGTGACACCCCATCAAATGCAATGTTATCGGCCGCGGTATATCGTCCGAGCACTTTTTTGGCAAGCTTACGTAAGCGCGCTACTTCAACAAAGTTATCCTCAAAATTCTTAACAGCACCATGAGCTGCTTGAAGCAAGACATGTACTTGATCAGCAGAATCTGATGATGAAGCACGCTTATTTACTTCGCCCAATCGATGCCATAAAGCATCAATCAACATTTGACGGCGGTTTGCATTATCTAGAAGATCGTCTTGTAAAAATGGATTTCTTTGAACCACCCATATATCGCCTAGAACTTCAAATAACATGCGGGCTGAACGGCCTGTCCGCCTAACGCCACGAAGAGCATTAAGGACAGTCCACGATTCTTCACCCAACAATCGAATTACGATTTCTCGATCTGAAAAAGAGGTGTAGTTATAGGGGATTTCACGCAAGCGGGGCATATTTGCCTCGGCGTCCAGCAACTGATTTAAAGCTAATGGGGCATTCATAGCGTGATATTTCAATAAATATGCATTTTAATTGAGCAATCCTAACATTGTCAGGATTCAATACAGAATGCCACTAGCATGCATAAACCCTTGCAAAACTAAGGACTTAAACCCTATTCGTGGTACGCTCATTGGATGGCAACGAACTACCTAAATAAAATTTTATTTGCGCGGGTCTACGATGTGGCCCGAGAAACAGAACTGGAAATAGCTCCTGAACTTACGAAACGCTTGGGTAATAGGGTTTTATTGAAAAGGGAGGACAACCAACCGGTTTTTTCCTTCAAATTGCGGGGTGCCTACAATAAAATGGCTCAATTAACCCCTCAAGCCCTAAAACGCGGGGTAATAACTGCATCAGCAGGAAATCATGCCCAAGGGGTTGCTCTTGCAGCAGCAAAACTCAAATGCAAAGCCGTTATTGTGATGCCAATAACCACCCCAAGCGTCAAAATAGACGCCGTAAAAGCTCATGGTGGACCTTGGGTTGAAGTTGTTCTTAAGGGTGACTCGTACAGCGATGCATTCACTTATTCTCAAACCCTTGAAAAAAAAGGGGGATTAACATTTGTTCACCCATTTGACGACCCTGATGTTATTGCCGGCCAGGGAACTATAGCTAAAGAAATTTTTAAGCAGCATCCCGGTCACATTGACGCAATTTTTGTTGCTATTGGTGGTGGCGGGCTAATTGCTGGCATTGGTGAGTATGCAAATGCCGTTAGTCCAAAAACCAAAATTATTGGTGTTCAATCTGTAGATTCTGATGCTATGAAACGTTCGCTTGAAGCTGGGCGTCGCATTGAGTTAAAGGAAGTTGGGTTATTTTCAGATGGAACGGCGGTTAAATTAGTTGGTAAAGAAACGTTTCGCATTTGCAAACGGGTTGTTGATGAAGTGGTTACTGTAGACACTGATGAGATTTGTGCTGCCATTAATGACGTATTTACTGATACCCGGAGCATCCTTGAACCTGCCGGAGCACTTGCAATTGCCGGTATGAAAAAGTATGTTGACCAGAGTCGAATCAAAAAACAAACCTTGGTAGCCATTGCTTGTGGCGCAAATATGAATTTTAGTCGCCTCCGTTTTGTTGCTGAACGAGCAGACATTGGAGAGTTCCGCGAAGCAATATTTGCCGTCACCATTCCAGAAGAACGCGGTTCATTTAAACGGTTTTGCGAACTGCTTGGTCAACGCAATGTAACTGAATTCAACTACCGAATCGCCGATCAAAAACAAGCTCATATTTTTGTTGGTGTAGGTACCCAGAAAGCTAGTGACAGCAACACGATTGCAAAACATTTTCGCAAGGCAGGTTTTGCAACCATTGACCTCACCCATGATGAGCTTGCTAAATCACACCTACGTCATATGGTAGGAGGGCATTCAGTCTTATCTAACAATGAATTACTTTATCGCTTTGAATTTCCAGAACGTCCTGGTGCCCTTATGCGATTCCTTACTAGCATGGCCCCAAATTGGAATATCAGCCTGTTTCATTATCGAAATCATGGCGCCGATTATGGCCGTATTTTAGTTGGCTTACAGGTTCCTAAAAATGAACAAAAGCAATTTCGGAACTTCCTCTCCACTCTTGGATACCCTCACTGGAATGAGAGTGCCAATCCAGCTTATCGCCTCTTCCTAAAACAAGATGACCTATAGCCTATCTGGAAAACTTGTAGTCGCAATCTCTTCTCGCGCTCTTTTTGATTTTGAGGAAGAAAATCGGCTTTTTGAATCGAGTGACGATAGTGCTTACATGAAACTGCAACTGGAAAGGCTTTCCCAGCCAGCACAAGCAGGAGTGGCATTTCCGCTTGTAAAAAAATTGCTTGCCTTTAATCAAGGAGGCAAACAGCAAGTTGAAGTAGTCATCCTTTCAAGAAATGATCCTGTTAGTGGGTTACGAGTATTCCGCTCTGCTGAACACCATGGTCTTCATCTTGAACGTGGCGTATTTACCAGAGGACGCCCACCTTATCACTACCTACGCTCGCTCCAAGCAAACTTGTTCTTATCAGCTAATGAAGATGATGTTCGTGCCACTATAGAGGCAGGCTTTCCTGCTGCACGAGTGTATCCAGAATCAAGCAAGACTGCAGAATCGCATCCTAATGAAATTCGCATAGCATTCGATGGTGATGCTGTTCTATTTTCTGATGAAGCTGAGCAAATTTTCCAGAACAAAGGTCTTGAGGCATTTGTTGACCATGAAAGCAAAAAGGCCGCGATACCATTGCCTCCTGGACCATTTAAACCTTTATTAGAAGCATTGCATCGACTACAAAATAGGACTGATAAGCAAGGAATGCTTATTCGTACCGCATTGGTTACGGCACGTTCTGCACCTGCACATGAGCGTGCAATTCGCACCCTAATGAATTGGGGTGTGGAAGTCGATGAAGCAATGTTTCTTGGAGGACTATCCAAAAGTGACTTCTTGCGCGAATTCGAGCCCGACTTTTTCTTTGACGATCAAACTGGACATTGCCAATCTGCCGCCTCGGTTGCCCCAACTGGTCATGTTGTTTCTGGCGTGTCAAATCGTCATCACGACAAATAATTCTTTCTATGGCTACATTACCGCTTGGTCAAAATACGCCTTATCCAGATCAATATGATCCTGCCCTGCTTTTTCCAATTCCACGCCTAGAAAATCGCCTCAAATTAGGTATTAGCACCAGTCTGCCCCTACCATTTTTTGGAATTGATTTATGGAATGCCTATGAGTTGAGTTGGCTAAACTCGAAGGGTAAGCCCCAAATTGCTTTAGGGGAATTTCAGATACCTGCTGAGTCCCCCAATATGATTGAATCCAAATCACTGAAACTTTATTTGAATAGCTTAAATGGCAAACATTTTGATAGCGAAGAGGATATCAAGGCATGTTTAATCACCGATCTATCCAAAGCTGCAGGAACAACTATTCAAGTCCATATTCAAAATCCTGAACATATCGCTAAACGTGGTTTAAAGGAATTGACTGGGCAATTAATAGATCGGCTAGATATTTTGATTGATCCAAACTGTTCTGCTGACCCAGCTTTGTTATCCACCGATCAATCCTCAGGAATAATTGAACAATGCTTAGTTTCACATTTACTCAAATCAAACTGCCCAGTAACTGGTCAGCCAGATTGGGCAAGTGTGCAAATTCACTACCGTGGACGCCCCATTCTCGAGGATGGATTATTACGATATTTAATTGGCTTTAGGCAACTTGGTGAATTTCACGAACACTGCGTTGAAACTATTTTTTGCGCCATAAATCAACAATGCAAACCTGAAAAACTTTCTGTTTACGCTCGATATACACGTCGCGGTGGATTGGATATCAATCCCCTTCGGACAAATTTCAATTCACAATGGCCCGATAACATCCGTCACGCTAGGCAGTAAAATGCTTCACGAAGAATAGATCGCCCCATTTCTGCTAAGTGAATTACGCACAAAATCAATACTGCTTCTAAGAGTGTAATAGTCGCTAACGATACTCTTTGGCACCTTAAGAGTTAAGGCTTGTCTCTCAAGCGCATCTAAGCGCTCAATATACTCATCCCTCAAGTTTGGGTTGTACGCCTGTGATATATCCTGCTCAAGGAACTTTAAATCGCCATAAACTTTGCTTAACTTTGATTTGATACGTTTTAATCTATATCCCGGTATTGAAAGAAGGATAGGGTAGACAAAAACTGCAATGGGTAGCAATAGAATAAACATGCGATCAATAAACTCTGCCATCCAAAAAGGCAGATAACTCATAATCAGCGGCGTCCCGCGCTGTATAAAACGATTTGCGACTTCGCTTTCAGGCAACATAGAGTCCTTAAACGAAGGAAACTCACCCCGCTTTGCAAAAAAGGATTCTTTCCCGTTAATTGACTTAGCTGCCTCCATAAATAGATATTGGATTCCAGGATGCAAATTTTCATCAACTACTAGATTAATCGTGGTGGCAATCAATTCAGTATCCTGAGGTGGAATATTTTTAGCTAAGCTATATCCCCCCAGCGGAATTTCCAATCGCTCAAAATAATCTGCGACCTGAGCATATGCCTTGGCCCGCTTAAAGTTTGCCAATCCAATCGTAGTATCTTGCAAAAGATTCTGAACGTTTTCCGACTTAAATCCGTCCACAACCAAAATAGCATCCACCTCTCCCCGCTGAAGGGCTTTAATACCATCCTTTGTTGGCATAGAAACCATATTGGGGGGACGTTCAATGCCATTAAGTTGCATGATCTGTAAGGCCTGTTGATAAGATGCGCTCCCCTCAATACCAACTGCAATTCGCATTTTCAAAAACGATTGGATGCGCTCATCACTTGCACCATGTTGTTGACCTCTATAGAAAAACCATACAGGCTCATAACCAATGCTACCCAAAGAAACAATCCCTTTTGCTTTTTCAGGATCAATAAGTCCGCTTTGCACAAAAGCTACCTGAATGCGATCATTGCGATCAAGAATGCGTACTGCATTCTCCTCTGCTCCATGAGTTGAAACCAATTCTACTTTGATGCCCTTTTTAGCAAAAAATTCAGCATACTGCTTTCCAAGTGCTTCATAGGTGCTGCCTGGTCCGCCAGTAGCCATATAAATTCGATTAGGGGGCGGAGGATCAGCAAAACGAAAGGCAATCGCAAGTGTAATGAGGAGAAGCGCAAGGATTGGCCACGTTTCACGTAAGATGAGCGCAATATTGTTAGCTTCGTCTTTTAAGCTTTCGTAAACCGCTATTACGGTTTCTTTCATCTCATCGTAGATCTGAGCCATATTTTTCTCATCAGCGTTATTAAGACAACAAACTAAGCAGCATGTTGAATGAACTTGAGAAATTTTTCAAGCATAAAAAACCCCCAATACTAATAAGCTTATTGGGGGTAACTTCTTTATTTACAATTAAATTACATGCTTCTCAGAATGGAATATCGTCGTCCATAGCGCCAAGAGATGCTGCATTAGCAGAAGGGGATGAACCTGATGCGCTTGAATCGGCCGGCTTGGATCGGCTATAACCTTCCCCTGCATCGCCTCCTCCGCCAACCGGTTTCCCGCCAAGCATTTGCATTGTTTCTGAAATAATCTCAGTGGAATACTTTTCTTGACCACTTGCGTCTGTCCATTTACGAGTGCGTAAACGTCCTTCAATATATACCTGAGAACCTTTCTTCAAGTACTGACCAGCAATTTCTGCAAGCTTGCCAAAAAAAGCAATGCGATGCCATTCCGTGGTCTCTTTCATTTCACCGGTTTGCTTATCTTTATATCGATCTGAAGTTGCAACAGAAATATTTGTAACTGCATCACCGCTAGGCATGTAGCGTGTCTCCGGGTCTCGCCCTACATTACCCACGATAATGACTTTATTTACTGAAGCCATGCTGTCTCCCGAAGAAAAAATTAAGTTAATGAAAGCTGATAAATCACAATTTAGAGCTGTTACCCAGTTGAAGTCGGTTTTGTAATTGGCTTTGCAGGTAACTCTCGCATCGACCAAGCAATTATAAGCCAGCAAATAAGCAAACCCCCGCCAGCTATAAAGACCGAAAAGTCACCGTAGCCATCCATGAGCCAGCCGCCAATGGCAGCTCCTGAAAACAATCCAAGCGACTGAGTTGTATTGTAAATACCAAGTGCAGTACCTTTAGACTCTCGAGCCCAACGAGAAACCAAAGAAGGTTGAAGTGCCTCAAGCAAATTAAACCCAACAAAATATACTAGCAATCCAACCGCAATTAAGGTGATATTGCTAGCTTTCGTAAAAATGCTTTCGGCTACCAGTAAAAGAATAATTGCCACTAACAGCACCCAGCGTAATCGATGCTGTTTCTCACCATATATCAGGATGGGGGCCATAAACACGAAAGATAGCAGTACTACTGGCAGGTATACCTCCCAATGCTGGGCCAGGGGAAGCCCAGCATCCACCAAAAGTCTGGGAACCACTAGGAACATAGCGACCTGAGTAGCATGTAAAACGAAAACCCCTACATTTAATCGCATTAACTCAGGACGCAAGAACACCTCTTTTAATGACGCTTGTTGGACGCTTATTTCCGGCTTTGACATCGGCAATAAATAATACGTAACAAACATCGCCATTACCCCAAGAATTGCCAACATCAAAAATATGCCACTTAGGCTTATTAATCGATAAAGTGGCGCAGCTATGACCAAGGATAAGGCAAAGGAAAGGGCAATACTGCCTCCAACCAGAGCCATGGCTCTGGTTCTTACTTGTTCACGAGTTAAATCTGCCACCCACGCTGATATAGCCGCTGAAACAGCACCTGCACCCATAACACCGCGTCCAATCGCAATCCACAACAAATCATCATGACTTGCAGCAATTAACGCTCCGGCTACAAAAAGGGAAAGTCCCCAAAAAACAACCGGTTTTCGCCCAATACGGTCTGACAATCGCCCAAGCGGAATATAGAAACACGCCTGGACAATATTAAAAATACCTAGCGCCAACCCAACCCAAAAGGCATGCTCACCCCCCGGCAAGCCTCGGGCATGAAGGCTAAATACCGGTAAAAGTAAAAAAAGACCCAGCATCCGCAAGCCAAAAATACCTGCAAGAGCCAAAGTTGAGCGAAGTTCAGAAGGATTCATAAGAAAGCGCTATATTAACAAGTTACGCTAAAAAATCATGAATACTGAAATTAAAATCCGCGGCGCACGAACGCATAACCTCAAAAACATCAATTTAGACATCCCAAGAGAAAAACTGGTTGTTCTAACCGGCTTATCTGGATCGGGCAAAAGTTCGTTAGCTTTTGACACGCTTTATGCTGAAGGTCAACGTCGTTATGTAGAGTCTCTCTCAGCATATGCTCGTCAATTCCTACAATTAATGGAAAAACCAGACGTAGATGTCATTGAGGGGTTATCGCCCGCTATCTCAATAGAGCAAAAAGCAACCAGTCACAATCCCCGCTCGACAGTCGGCACGGTAACTGAAATCCATGACTATCTGCGCTTATTATTCGCACGTGCTGGAACACCGCATTGCCCTGAACACAATTTAGCGCTTGAGGCACAAAGCGTCTCTCAAATGGTTGACACTGTACTTTCCATGCCAACGGAAACCAAGCTAATGATTTTGGCTCCAGTAGTAAGCGAGCGAAAAGGAGAGTTTGTTGAATTATTTCAAGATTTGCAGGCCCAAGGCTTTGTGCGTTTCCGTATTCGCTCAGGTGGCGGTACAACGAACACTGCGAAGGCAACCATTTATGAAGTAGATCAATTACCCCCTCTTAAAAAAAACGATAAGCACTCAATTGAAGTGGTCGTAGATAGAATTAAAGTTCGCTCCGATATACAACAACGGCTTGCTGAATCATTTGAAACAGCACTTCGGCTTGCTGATGGCAAAGCAATGGTAGTTAATATGGATACCGATGCAACTGCAATTTTTTCCAGTAAGTTTTCATGTCCTATCTGCTCTTACTCTTTACAAGAGCTTGAGCCACGGTTATTTTCTTTTAATAACCCAATGGGCGCATGCCCGTCCTGTGATGGTTTAGGTCACCTTGCCTTTTTCGACCCAAAACGAATCGTCGCGCACCCTGACTTATCTCTAGCCTCTGGTGCTATTAAAGGTTGGGATAGACGAAACCAGTTTTACTTCAAACTATTGCAGACCTTAGCAAAACACGGTGGGTTTGATATAGAAAAACCTTTCGAAAGCTTAAGTAAAAAGGCGCAGGACCTAATCTTACTTGGATCGGGCGAGATTACGATCCCATTTGAATACCTAAATGAGCGCGGAAAATCCAGTATTCGCGAGCATGCGTTTGAAGGCATCGTTGCAAATTTTGAAAGACGCTATCGAGAAACCGACTCCACTACCGTTCGCGAAGAATTGGCTCGCTATCAAAATATTAGATCCTGTCCTGATTGCGGTGGAAGTCGATTACGTCGTGAAGCGCGCTTTGTAAAAATCGGGGATGGAAAACAATCTCGAGCGATTTATGAAATAAGCTCATTACCCTTAAAAGAGGCGAAAGAATATTTTGAAGCTCTTACCCTTAAGGGGACTAAGCGCGAAATCGCCGATAAAATCATTAAAGAAATCGGTTCTCGACTTCGATTCCTAAATGATGTTGGTTTGGACTATCTCTCCCTAGAAAGAAGCGCAGACACTCTCTCTGGCGGAGAAGCTCAACGCATCCGTCTTGCCTCACAAATAGGTTCGGGGCTTACCGGTGTTATGTATGTCCTAGACGAACCTTCGATTGGCTTACATCAACGGGACAACGATCGCCTTATTTCCACCCTCAAACATTTGCGTGATTTAGGTAACAGCGTACTTGTGGTCGAGCATGATGAAGACATGATCAGATCTGCTGATTACGTCATTGATATTGGCCCGGGTGCCGGCATTCATGGCGGTGAAATTGTTGCCCAAGGTACACCATCTGAGGTTGAAGCAAATCCTAATTCCTTAACTGGAGCCTACCTCTCAGGTCGAGAACGAATTGAATTACCTGATAAACGCACCCCAGTAAACGATGGCTACCTTGAGATTTTTGGAGCTAGGGGAAACAATTTAAAATCGGTAAACGCCGCCATTCCTGTAGGCTTGTTAACCTGTGTAACCGGCGTATCGGGTTCAGGTAAATCCACTTTGATTAACGATACACTCCACCATGCTGTCGCTCAGCATTTATATGGTTCCAATGCTGAACCAGCCGTTCACGATAGCATCAAAGGTTTGGAGCACTTTGATAAAGTTATTAGTGTTGATCAATCCCCAATTGGCAGAACCCCTCGTTCAAATCCCGCTACATATACAGGACTCTTCACACCCATTCGTGAACTTTTTGCTGGCGTTCCCACCTCTCGGGAACGTGGTTATGAAGCCGGAAGATTTTCATTTAATGTTAAAGGTGGACGTTGTGAAACGTGTGAGGGCGACGGCGTTTTAAAAGTTGAAATGCATTTTCTACCAGATGTTTACGTCCCATGTGACGTATGCCACAGCAAACGCTATAACCGTGAAACTCTTGATATTCGGTACAAAGGAAAAAATATTCATGAGGTGCTTTCGATGACTATCGAGCAGGCCCATGAATTTTTTAATGCTGTGCCTATCGTAAAACGTAAGCTTAAAACACTGCTTGATGTTGGGTTGGGGTATGTAAAGCTGGGTCAAAGCGCCACAACCCTCTCTGGCGGCGAAGCCCAACGCGTAAAACTTTCCCTAGAACTTTCTAAACGCGATACCGGCAGGACGCTCTATATTTTGGATGAGCCTACAACGGGACTGCATTTTCATGACATCAAATTATTGTTATCCGTAATTCATACCTTGAAAAAACAAGGCAATACAATTGTAATTATCGAACACAACCTCGATGTTATAAAAACAGCGGACTGGATCATTGATTTAGGACCAAAAGGAGGCGCTGGTGGCGGCCATATTATTGCTACTGGTACGCCTGAAGACATTGCAAAAAATGAATCCAGTTTCACAGGACATTATCTGGCCCCACTGCTAAATCGTAAAATATCCAATAAGAAAAAACTTACACAAGTATTGCTAGAGTAATTTTGATTCAGCCATGTCGGTAGCTTCCGAATTACCTGAAAGCACCAAAATATCATTTTCTTGTAATCGAAGCTCTGGCAATAACTCTACTTTCACATAATCGGAACCGCCAATTTTTCTCCTTACTGCTTGAATGCTAACACCATCATTCTCGAGCTCTAATTCGGCTAAAGTTTTTCCAATTCCCGCAGCATTTGGTGGCAGGGAAATTGAATGCAAACGCCAAGATTCGTTTACCTCAAAATCGCTATCTTCTGACCCTCTAAAATAACCCCTTAACAAGCTGTACCGTTCCTCTCGTGCTTTAGTAACACGCCTTACGACCTTACGCATTGGCACTCCCATCATTAATAGCACGTGGGAAGCCAACATCAAACTCCCTTCAATTAACTCCGGAACCACCTCAGTTGCACCAGCCGCCTGAAGTTTTCTTAAATCGGCATCATCGGTTGTGCGAACCAATACCGTCATACCTGGACGTAAATGCTCTACCTGATGCAATACCCTAAGACTTGCAGGTGTATCAGCAAAGGTAATGACTACTGATTTCGCACGGGCAAGACCAGCGGCCACTAGATATTTTTCTCGACTTGAATCCCCGTACACTACATTGTCGCCAGCTGCTGCTGCTTCTTGTACTCGATCGGGGTCTAAATCCAATGCAAGGTAGGGGATTTTTTCTTGATCGAGCATTCTCGCTAAACTTTGCCCTGTCCGACCAAACCCGCAAATAATTACGTGTTTTTCGTTCCTAACGCTTTTGGCCGCAACCTTTGTCAAAGCAAGTGATTGCAAAATCCACTCGTTACTAGCAAATCGCATAGCAATCCGATCGCTATACTGAATTAAAAAAGGAGCCCCGAACATTGATAACAACATTGCAGCCAAAACTGCTTGGCTTAATGCTGGATCTATTAAGTCCAAACCTTCAATTTGATTTAATAACACAAACCCAAACTCACCTGCCTGCGCTAGACACAGCCCTGTTCGTATTGAAACACCAGGGCTTGATCCAAATAAACGCGATAACAAAGCAATTAAACCGAATTTGAATGCCAGAGGGCCAATTAATAAAAATAATACTAATGGCCATTGAATAAAGACCACATGCAAATCAAGCAACATGCCAACTGTGATAAAAAATAAACCCAATAAAACATCTTTAAAAGGCTTAACATCTTCTTCAACCTGATGACGGTAAGGGGTTTCAGAAATCAACATTCCAGCTAAAAACGCCCCCAATGCTAAAGACAGTCCAAAATATTCTGTTAAAGCTGCTAATCCCAATACAATTAATAGCAGATTTAACATAAATAATTCTTGGGAGCGTAATCGAGCCACCAACTTAAACCAGTGACTCATTACAGTTTGGCCAATAAAGAAAATCAATACCAATGCAATCGCAATCTTTATGGATGCCGTCGAAAGCGCCACAAATAAATCTTTTGGATTTTTCCCCAACGACGGCAATAGAATCAGCAAAAAAACAACTGCCAGATCTTGGAATAGTAGGATTCCAATAACATTTCTTCCATGTTCGGTTTCAAGCTCAGCTCGATCCGCGATCAGTTTGGTTACGATAGCGGTCGACGACATGGCTAAAGCCCCTCCCAAAGCTATAGCAGCTTGCCAAGAAATGGGGTAAATCCAACTGATTCCCAGGCTTACGGGAATGGCCAACACAATTGTTAAAATGACCTGGCTTGCACCAAGACCAAATACAATTGATCTCATTGCCCTTAACTTATGAAGGTTAAATTCAAGGCCAATTGAAAACATTAAAAAAACCACGCCGAATTCAGCTAAATACTTAACAGTTTCTGAATCGCTGGCTAAACTGAATGCCTTTGGCCCAATTAACACGCCAATGGCTAAATAGCCCAAAATAGGAGGTAACCCAAAATAGCGGAAAATCACTACTCCGGCCACACCAGAGGCCAATAAGATGAGAGTTAATTGAAGAACAGACGGCATATACTCACCCCATGATAGCTAAGACTCGTGAAAGAACCCTAAAGCTTGCTCGTGATACCCTCAGTATTGAGGCTGCTGCACTGCAAACTATGTGCGATCGACTTGAAGGTAAAAATGCTGATGCATTTTTACTTGCCATTGATCTACTGCATGCCTGCAAAGGACGGATTGTTGTTTCAGGTATTGGCAAATCTGGCCATATAGCCCGAAAAATTGCAGCCACTTTTGCATCCACAGGCTCCCCCGCTTTTTTTGTCCACCCAGCTGAGGCCAGCCATGGTGATCTGGGAATGGTAACTCGAGATGACGTTTTTGTTGCCTTGTCAAATTCAGGGGAAACCAGTGAGCTATTGACCATCGTTCCAATTATTAAAAGAACTGGGGCAAAACTAATTGCCTTAACTGGCTCAGCCCTGTCATCCCTAGCCCAACTTGCAGATGCCCATTTGGATACTAGCGTTGCCAAAGAGGCATGTCCATTGAATTTGGCCCCGACTACTAGCACCACTGCCGCTTTAGCAATGGGTGATGCTATGGCAGTAGCCCTACTGGATGCAAGAGGCTTTCAAGCGGAGGACTTTATTCGCTCTCATCCAGCCGGTCGTTTAGGGCGTAAACAGCTAATGCATGTTAGCGAAGTGATGCGTAGCCTTGAGGAAACTCCAAAAATATCCGTTAAAAATTCTTTGCAAGCCGCCTTACTTGAAATGACGGCTAAAAAAATGGGGATGGTCGTTACACTTTCAGAAACAAATAAAGTAATGGGCATTTTTACCGATGGGGATCTTCGTCGTTTGCTGGAAAAAAGCGTTGATCTCAGAGGCATCACCCTTGCATCGGCAATCAACAATTCCCCCAGAACAATCCCTCCCGAATTACTTGCAGAGGAAGCAATTGAAATGATGGAAAAATATCGCATCAATCATCTTGTGGTTACCGATTCTGACGGGTTCTTGCTTGGCGCACTAAATTTGCATGACCTATTTGCAGCCAAGGTTATCTAAGAGCAGATTATTCATGAGAAATGCCCATCAAACAAACCCGTTAGCAAACTTCCCGCAAGCATTGGAGCGTGCATCCAAAATAAAACTACTCGTTTTGGATGTCGATGGTGTTCTAACCAACGGTCAAGTTTACCTAGGTGCCGATGGAAAGGAATCACTGAAAGCATTTGATATTCAAGATGGGTTGGGTATTAAATTATTAGAACAATGCGGAATTAAAGTGGCTGTAATTACTGGCCGCACCTCCAAAATGGTAATTGCCCGTTGCGAAGAGCTGGGTATTCAACATGTTTATTTAGGCGTTGAAAATAAGGCTATTGCCTTTGAGAATTTACTCAAGGAAACCAAACTATCACATGCCGATTGCGCCGTAATGGGAGATGATTGGCCAGATCTTCAAATGATGAGTAAAGCGGGTTTAAGGGTTTGTCCAGCTCAAGGTCATTCTGCTGTTCAAGGATTTGCGCACTATGTAACCTCGCGTTCAGGTGGAGCAAGTGCCGTTAGAGAGTTGTGTGATCTTATCCTCAAGGCTCAAAATTACTATGAGGAATTATTAAATCAGGCTCGCACCTAAATTATGCAAGTCAATATTCACACCATCAAACTAGGAATCTGGCGCTCTCTGCTTCGGACTATGCCGTTGATCCTAATGGGCGCTTTAACTCTAGTGACTTTTTGGCTAGTAAAGAAAAATACCCCTTCCGAACTATCCTCGCCAGAACGAATTCGGACCCATGAACCCGATTACACTCTTGTTAACGGAACCGTTTCCGCTTTAAATGAAGCTGGAACCACAAAATATCGACTACTGGGGCGTAAAATCATCCATTACGATGATGACGCTTCGATCGACATTGATGAACCCCGAATGCGGTTATTCCAAGCCCTCAAAGCACCCGTAACGGTTCGAGCGAAGACGGGCCATCTAGATGGCGATCTCAGTATTCTTGATTTATTTGGAAATGCTGAGATATTCCGCCCCGCACAAGCCGCTACTTCAAGTCAAGCTGCATCACCTAGTATGCTAGCGCTATCTAGTTATTTTCAAGCCTTGATTAATGACGATATATTAAAAACGGATAAGCCAATAACGCTAATGCAAGGGCTATCAGTAATGAATGCAACTGACGGAGGCATTTATAATAACGTAGAACAAAGCATGACTTTATTGGGAAAAGTTAGGGGGCGAATCGAACGTGCCCAACAAGGCTCTCAACGAGATACTCAATCAGAATGAAGTTTCAAAATATTTTTTTATTTAGATTAACGATACTCAGTATCGCAATCACTATTTCCCTCCATCAGACCGCCCATGCTGAAAAGGCCGATAAAGAACAGCCGATTATTTTAGAAGCTGAAAAAGTATCTGTTGATGACGTCCAGCAAATATACGATTTAAATCAAGAAATTTTACTTATCAAAGGGAGTATTGTTATTACAGGTGACGTGGGGAAAATTAAGGTTGATCCTGAAGGGTATGAGCATGTCCAAGTGGATGGAACATCAAACGTAGCAGCTTCGTTTAGACAGCGCCGCGAAGGTTCATCAGACGAATATATGCAAGGAATTGGCAAAAATATTGTTTACGATGCTAGAAGTGAGCTAGTAACTCTTACTGATAATGCTATCCTTAAAAGACTTCACAATATGCAACTTGTGGATGAACTCCACGGTTGGAAAATAGAATACGAAGATATCAAACAGCACTACCATGTCACCTCTCCGAATACTCAAACGTTGGACGGGCTTCCAATTGCCAGATCCATCCTATCGCCAAGAAGTAAGGTAATTCTCGATAAATGAACTTAGATTCTGCACCAACCATTGAACCGGCTACTCTATGTGCCAATAACTTAAAAAAGCGCTATGGATCAAGAACCGTAGTTCGAGATGTATCCATCGAAGTGAAATGTGGGGAAGTGGTTGGCTTATTAGGCCCGAATGGGGCTGGCAAAACTACTGCGTTTTACATGATAGTTGGCCTAGTTCCTCTAGATGGAGGAGATATTGTTTTAGATGGAAAAGAAATCAGTCACCTGCCAATCCACGAAAGAGCCCGAATGGGTCTTTCTTACCTCCCTCAAGAAGCTTCCGTTTTTAGAAAGCTTAACGTAGCTGAAAATATTCAAGCGGTTTTGGAGCTTCAAGTACAGGGTGGGCAACCGCTAACCAAGAGTGAAATTAATATTCGATTAGATGAGCTTTTAGGAGAACTCCAAATTAGCCATCTTCGCAATAATCCGGCTCTATCGCTCTCTGGGGGGGAGCGCCGTCGGGTTGAAATTGCCCGTGCCCTTGCTTCACAACCTAAATTTATTCTTCTTGATGAGCCATTTGCTGGAGTTGACCCAATCGCTGTTGGTGAAATTCAACGAATTGTGCGTTTTTTGCGCGATCGCCAGATTGGCGTTCTGATTACAGACCACAATGTTCGTGAAACCTTAGGAATCTGCGACCATGCTTACATCATTAGTGAAGGGGTAGTCTTAGCTGCTGGACTGCCCGATGAAATTATTCAAAACGATGCCGTAAGAAGAGTGTACTTAGGTGAAAATTTCCGAATGTAATGCACCAAAATAGTGATTTTGAAGATTTTGGGAACGCCAAAGCTTCCTAGAATAAATTATGGTGTTTTTTATATTTCAAATCAAATCAAAATGTTGCAAGCAGTCTATGAAGCCATGGCAAAGCAGCAAAAAAAAATTACGGAAACTTAGGGATGTACCCCTTGGATTTATGAGTAATCGCTGATACGCTTAAACTGCATGAATCTACTATTTCACGTATTACGACTCAAAAAAACATGGCTTAACAATTGGGGCTCTTTGAATTTAAACGCTTCTTTCGCATCCAATTGGTCACCTATCGAAGAACAGCAATCTTATCGATTGCTGTTCAGGCATAGATTCGACATATTGTTGCCAAGGAATTCCACCAAAAACCCAATAACCCAGGGTAAATTGTTACTCGATGGACGATCAAGAAATATCGGGAATCACTGCGCATCCCGTCAGTTCACTTGCGCAGGCATTAAATGAAAAAGGAGTTGCTTATGAATCTGAAAATCAATAGCCGTCACCTGGAAGTTACGCCTGCGATGCGTACTCACCTGGAAACCGGGATGCAAAGAATCCGTAAGCACTTTGACCATGTTATCGACGCATCCGCCTTCCTGCTGATCGACAAAGCCAAGGAAAAGGATCTTAGGCAAACTGCGGAAATTACTATACACCTCAAGGGCAAGGAGCTTTTTGCCGAGGCCCACCATGAAGACCTTTACCACGCGATGGATGCCGTGGTGGAAAAACTGGAACGCCAGGTAGTCAAGCACAAGGAAAAAATCCAATCACACCACCACGAAAAGCATTTCGAATAACCTACTTCATTAGGGCACCTATAATCACTAGACATGACTGCCCTAACTGATCTTTTCACTTTAGACTGCATCGCATTAGATAACTCTGCTTCAAGCAGGTCTGATGCGTTTGCTACTGCTGGAAGGCTATTCTCAAATCAGCTCGGCATTGACGCCGATTCTGTAGTTGGTTTTTTAAATGCCAGAGAAGAACTAGGTTCAACTGCCCTTGGGGCTGGGGTTGCCATTCCACATGGGCGCGTAAAAGGCTTAAAACAACCTAGCGCGGCCTTTATTTCCCTAAATAGGGCAATTGACTTTTCCGCGCCTGACGGCTTACCTGTTTCTATCCTAATCTTTCTCTTGGTTCCAGAAAAAGCGACTCAGCAGCATTTAGAAATTCTTTCTGCAATTGCTCAGCTCCTATCTGATCCAGATGCTCGTCAGATTTTGGTCTCAGAAAAAGACCCTCAAAAAGTGTGCCAATACCTTCGACAATGGGGTCAATAAGAAATGACTCAACCTTTATTGCTTGAAAATGTCAGCGCACAACAAATTTTTGATGATAATGTTTCCGAGCTAAAGCTTTCTTGGATCGGTGGCTTAGAGGGCGCCGATCGGACCTTCCCTCCTGAAGCTGTTCAGGCGGCTGCCGCATCTTCTGACTTAGTTGGGCATTTAAATTTAATCCACCCTAGCAGAATTCAAATTTTTGGCGTTCAGGAAGTGGACTATCACGCAGCCTTGGATGCATCACAAAAGCAAGATCAAATTTCCAATCTAATTTCCAAAACTCCGCCATGCGTGATTGTTGCGGATGGCAAAGGGGTCGATCCAGATTTGCAACTGTTCTGCCAAAGATCATCCACCCCATTATTCACTACACCAATTTCTGCAGCAGAAGTTATCGACCACCTACGTACCTATTTAACGAAAATTGGCGCCCCTCAAGTAACCAAACATGGTGTATTTATGGATATCCTGGGTTTAGGGGTACTCATAACCGGCGAGTCAGGACTGGGTAAAAGCGAACTTGGCCTAGAATTAATTTCGCGCGGTCACGGCTTGGTTGCTGATGATGCAGTAGATTTTGCCCGCCTTGGACCAGACTACGTAGAAGGTCGGTGCCCAGTTATATTGCGTGATCTTCTAGAGGTACGCGGTTTGGGTTTACTGGATATTCGAACGATATTTGGAGAGACGGCAGTACGTCGTAAATTAAAATTACGCCTAATTGTTCAACTGGTTCGCCGCAATGATGGAGAGTTCGAACGACTACCGATTGAAGCACAACATATTGACGTATTGGGAGTTCCAGTACGCACTGTAAAAATTCAGGTGGCAGCTGGGCGCAACCTTGCGGTTCTTGTAGAAGCCGCGGTTCGAAATACCATCTTGCAACTAAGGGGCATTGATACCTTAAAGGAATTCATAGAACGCCAGCGCATTCAAATGAATACCGAGGCAGATCAAATGCGTTCGCAAGGTCGCCTTCTCTAGCTTATGCAAATTAATCTGATTACTGGAATCTCAGGCTCTGGAAAATCGGTTGCTTTAAAAGCATTTGAAGATGCAGGCTATGACTGCATTGATAATCTGCCTGTTTCCCTTTTGGAAAATTTAGTACAAACACTAGAAAGCGAAAAAAGCGAACAAGTCGCCGTTGCAATTGATGCGCGCCGTGGAGAATCGATTGCAAAACTTCCAATCTTGCTGGAAAAATTGCGCATCAATCATCAAATTCGAATTTTGTTTTTAAATGCAGACACCAACACATTAGTGCAGCGTTTTTCAGAAACCAGGCGCCGGCATCCTTTATCAATTCAAGTCGCTGATAATGCAAATAAAACGCTAGCAACAACCCTCATTGAAGCAATCAATCAAGAGCGTGCCTTGCTCGAGCCGCTACGAAATCAAGCCCACAGCATTGACACGAGCAATTTACCTGCCCAAGCTTTGCGTTCTTGGGTACAAGATTTACTACAAGATAAGCCAATTGGATTAACCATTATTTTTGAATCGTTTGGATTCAAAAAAGGGGTCCCAAGTGAAGCAGATTTGGTTTTTGATGTTCGCTGCCTTCCAAACCCACATTACGACAAAAAATTGCGCCCCTTATCCGGTAACGATCTCCCTGTGAAAGAATTCTTGGAAAAAATTCCAGAAGTTGCCAATATGGAGGGTGACATTATCCAATTCATCGAAAAATGGTTGCCATTCTATATTGCCGATGGGCGAAGTTACCTAACAGTTGCAATTGGTTGCACAGGGGGGCAACACCGTTCCGTTTATCTTGTTAATCGCTTAAGCGAACACTTTCGCTCTCAAAAGAGCCTTAAAGAAATTCAAATCAATTTTTTAAATCGTCATCGCGAACTAGACTCAATCCCTCAAGCAGAAGCTTGATTGGCTGAGGCAAACCAAATTTCCCAAGCTGTCTCAAAGACACCCAAGCTAATCCCATTTTTGAAACATTGAAGGGCTCGATTACATGAAGTTCCCAAATTTGCATCCATAATCGTCGATGCGAAAAAACATGTTTTATCTTTGGTCCTTTGATAACGCTTCCATTACTCGATTTCAACCAAGCCTTTGGAACTTTCTCAGCAGGGATTACTAAATCAAATAATTTATTTATGCTCATAAATACATCTTCTTCATTTTTTTCATACATTTTAGGACTCCACAACGATTCTGGCAGTGACCACAAACCGCCCCAGATAGCCTTATCTGGCCTTTTTTTCAACAGCACAAAATTCCCTTTACGAATTAAGCCCATTTGACACTCAAACTCTGGGGATTTTATTTTTTTTAATCGTGCTGGTAAATCCAACACTCGATTACTCAACCTTGCATGACAAACATCCATATAGGGGCACTTTTTTAAAGTTGTTAGGCAAACCGGTTTGCGTGAAGTGCACCAAGTTGCCCCAAAATCCATTAAGGCCTGCGTATAAATTGGCATTACTTTATTGTCAGCAGGTAAAAGCGATTGAGCCAATTCCCATAACTTTTCATTAACGGATTTCTCCTGAATAAACCCCTCTACCCCAAAAATACGTGCCAACACCCGTTTAACATTGGCGTCCAAAATTGGAGTCCGATTTTTAAAAGCAAAAGCTGCAATCGCACCTGCAGTTGACCTCCCTATGCCTTTCAATTCAGCTAGCAATAGCGGGTCGTTTGGAAACTTCCCAGAATAAATACCCATGACTTGTTTTGCACAAGCATGTAGATTTCTTGCTCGGGAGTAATATCCTAATCCACTCCATTCAGCCAAGACCTCGTCTATTTCAGCGTCAGCCAGAATTGAGATGCTAGGGAAATGTTTCATAAAGCGGGGGTAACGTTCAAGAACCGTTGCAACCTGAGTTTGTTGCAACATAATTTCTGAAACCCAAACTGCATAAGGGTCCCGATTATTTTGCCAAGGTAAGTTTTGACGGCCATGCTGATGATGCCATTGAATCAAAACTTTCGAAAATTCAGAAATGAGGATCGGTGTATTTTTCACCTCAAAATTCATCTTCTAGTTATCTCTTTTGACAACTGGCGCAAAAATAAGTTGAACGTTGTCCTTGTACTATTTTCATAATAACGGACAATTTGCACATAACGCATAACTTGCCTTCACGCCCATACGTCTTTGTTTGCATCATAAAATGCCCAGGACTACCATCGCTATTTACAAAATCTTTTAATGAGCTTCCTCCTGCATGAATGGCTTTCTCCAGAGTCAATCGGATGGCATTAGCTAATCTTGCGCATTGTTTTCTAGACAAGTTTCCTGCAACTTTCGCCGGATGAATTCCAGCTTCAAATAAACTTTCTGAACAATATATATTTCCAACCCCAACAACCGCTTGGCCTGCTAATAAAAACTGCTTAACGGATACTTTCCTGCCACGAGAACAAAGAAATAAAAGTTCCGACCCTGAATCTCCCGAAAAGCCTGTGGAAAATGGCTCTACCCCCATTTTTTTGAATATTGAATTAAATTCAACGGGCCCTTCTGACTTTGGATGCCATAGAACTATTCCAAATTTTCGAGGGTCATGAAATCTCAGGCTCAAAGAGCCAAATTCAAAAATAACCCTATCATGCAACTTCAAACCCTCAGCACTTGAAAGCACGCGCAATGTTCCCGTCATTCCTAAATGCACTATAAGATGACCGGCGTCCATTTCCAATAAGATGTACTTTCCTCGCCGATCTATTGCAATTACTTGTTGACCTTTAAGTATTGCTGGTAAATTGCGGGGCACAGGCTTCCGTAGACGGCCATCAATAATTTTTACCCCGGTAATTGTTTTGCCTTCTATATGAGGCTTAATCCCAATTCTTGTAACTTCTACCTCTGGTAGTTCTGGCATAAATGGATTGTAAATTCACAGATTAGAATATGCTTATGCCCACAATACAATTTAAATCACTTATTCGGTATTTATCGCTCAGCACTTATGTAGCCATTATAGGAACTTCTTCTCTATCTGCGTTTGCTCAACCTGAAAGCAATGCCAATAGGGATGGGGTATTTGAAGTACTTGCCTCTGAAATTGCCCTGCAACGTGGTGAACCAGGCTTAGCCTATAAAACCTATCTAAGCATGGCCCGTCAGACATTGGATCCTCGCCTCGCACAAAGAGCCATGGAAATTGCAATAGCTTCAGGCGCGCCTGAGCTAGCTCTTGAGGCAGCTCAAACCTGGAGCAATCTCTCTGGCCCAACACAAACGACGCCTAAAGAAATTCTTATTACCCTACTGATGCTAAACCAACGCTGGCCTGAAGTAGTGCAACCCGCTATCGCCCTCCTCAACCAGCAAAACCCCACGATTCGTGATCAAACATTGCAACAATGGCAACCCCTTTTAGCTCGAGCAAATAATGAAGCGGGCGCTATGCGGGCATACTTTGATATCGTCTCAGCCCTAAAACCAATCCCCAAAGATAGCAGCGTTCTTTACACCTACGCCCTATCAGCCGAGAAATTAGGTAAATTCGACGTCATGGAACGTACCCTAAGAGGGATTCTTGTCAAAAATCCAAATGATGTCAACACCCTGAATGCTCTTGGATATTCGTTGGCTGATCGAAATCAAAAACTCCCTGAGGCATTAGATTTAATCAGCAAAGCGCATCGTTTGGCGCCTCAGGATAGCTTTATTTTGGATAGTTTAGGTTGGGTTAACTTTCGATTAGGACGAAATACTTTAGCCATTGAACAACTTTCTCAAGCCTTTAACATGAAGCCTGAAGCAGATATTGCCGCACATTTAGGGGAAGTTTTATGGGCCCAAAATAAAACTTCTGAAGCTGAAGCCATTTGGCGCAATGGAGAAAGGCTTGATGCTAATAACCCAACTTTAAAAGAAACATTAATACGCCTAGAACCTAAATGGTTGGATGTAAATGACGTCTCCAAGACTTTATGGGATGGCCGATTTGCCGTAAAAATAACCGGGATTACTGATAGTCAAAATCAGGGGGGGTCTGGCGGATTCACGCTTATTCAAGATAAGCTCAAAGACACGTTAGAAATTCGAAACCCTGTTGGGGGTTCAATCGCTAAAATCACCATTACTCCTGGTGAAGCTACGCTCGAACGCGATGGGACGCTAATAAAAGCCATTGATGCCGACGCTTTGGTTCGTGATGCTCTTGGGCTACCACTACCAGCGCGCGGTCTTTCAGACTGGCTACGCGGCCAGGTCAGACCTGGTAGCTCTGCAAGCCTTGAAAGGGGTTCAAATGGTCAAGTTAACAAAATAATTCAGGATGGCTGGAATCTCTCCTATATCTGGAACGAGTCTAATAAACTTGAAAAACTCAATATGATCCGGAATTCAAATACAGGCTCTATTGACATCCGCCTTGTTTTTGACAATTTGAATGACTAATTGCCTACGCCTTCTAGCTCCAGCAAAGCTCAATTTATTCCTTCATATTATTGGTCGTAGAGCTGATGGCTATCACCTTATTCAATCTGCTTTTCAACTGATTGATTGGTGTGACTCTGTCACGCTTACAACGCTACCCACAACTGCCATTTATCGAAGCAACCACGTAATTGGCATACCTGAGGAACAAGATTTAACTGTGCGAGCCGCTAAGCTCTTACAGGAATTTTGCGGAGTTGATAAAGGCGTAGAAATTCAATTAAAAAAAGAAATCCCCATGGGTGCGGGCCTTGGAGGGGGGTCTTCTGATGCCGCAAGCGTTCTGATAGGCCTAAATCACTTATGGCGTTTAGGCCTGGATAAAACAACTTTAATGGGACTAGGGCTTAAACTGGGCGCCGATGTACCCTTCTTTATTTATGGGCACAATGCATTTGTTGAGGGTATTGGAGACCGTCTACAGGAAATATCGCTAGATCCAAGCCAATTTTTGGTAATTTACCCAAATTCTGGAATACCCACTTCTTTAATTTTTCAGGATCCGGAATTGACCCGAGATCACGCTCAGATTACAATATCTGACTTTGTTGCATCGCCTTTACTTGGCAATTCAAATGATTGCCAAGCCGTAGCGATGCGTGTTTGTCCTGAAGTAAAGCAAGCTTTAGATTGGATTTTAGGGGAGTTTCCAAACTCTACCCCCCGCATGTCTGGAACTGGGAGTTGCGTTTTTACCGTTTTAACGCAGCCGGTTGATGAGACTGAGATAGCCAATCTTTTGCAAAAGCTTCCTCAGGGATGGTTGGGTCGGATTGTTTATGGGTTAAATAAAAATCCCGCTTACAATTTGGTTTCTTCAGATTGATAACTGTAGGGGAATCGCCAAGCTGGTTAAGGCACTGGATTTTGATTCCAGCATGCGAAGGTTCGAATCCTTCTTCCCCTGCCAAAATTGCTGAAAGATACAACTTGACCCATAAATTTCATTCTCTAACCGCTGTCTAGCCACTACTGCCATCATGAATGCTGATTTACTAACATTATTTACCGGTAATGCAAATCCTATTTTGGCCGAAGCTGTCGCTAAGCAATTAGGGCTATCCATCGGAAAAGCCTTTGTAGGCAGATTCTCAGATGGTGAAATTCAAGTTGAAATTCAAGAAAATGTTCGCGGTAAAAATGTCGTAGTTATTCAATCAACTTGCGCCCCAACAAATGATAATTTGATGGAGCTAATGATCATGATAGATGCCCTCAAACGTGCATCAGCAAGCCGTATAACGGCAGTGATCCCTTACTTCGGTTATGCAAGGCAAGACCGCCGTCCACGGTCAGCTCGAGTTGCAATTTCTGCTCGAATTGTCGCCAATATGCTTCAATCAGTTGCCGGCATTGAACGGGTGCTAACAATGGATCTTCATGCAGATCAAATTCAAGGTTTTTTTGACATCCCGGTTGACAACATTTATGCCTCACCTGTTTTACTGGATGATTTACAAAGCCAAACCGGCAAAGACCTCATCATTGTCTCGCCTGATATTGGTGGCGTAGTTCGTGCTCGTGCGATGGCCAAGCAACTTGGCTGCGAATTGGCGATTATCGATAAACGCCGGCCAAAGGCAAATGTTTCCGAAGTGATGCACCTGATAGGAGAAGTAGAAGGTCGTCATTGTGTAATTATGGATGACATTATTGATACCGGCGGTACCCTTTGTAAGGCAGCAGAAGCCCTGAAAGCTCGTGGTGCAAAAGGCGTTACAGCGTATTGCACCCATGCGGTTTTATCAGGTGGTGCTGTTGCCCGTATCGCGGCTTCAGCATTGGATGAAATTGTTGTAACTGATACGATTCCGCTTACAGCAGAGGCCATCAAAGTAAAGAAAATCCGCCAGTTGAGCGTTGCGCCAATATTGGCCGAAACTCTCTCACGTATTACCAAGGGCGACTCAGTTATGTCGATGTTTGCCGAATAAATAAAACCCTGCTCCAAGTTGTATTTTTGGACATTTACTAGCCTGAAGTCATCAAAATTGGGTGCTTTTTACCCATTCAAGCTATAATTGAGGGCTTTTCTGTTTGGTCGCGAACGGAAATTAACCTTAATTTTGGAGTCCAATATGAAAGTAGTAGCTTTTGAAAGAAGCGTACAGGGAACGGGTGCGAGCCGCCGCCTGCGCAATTCCGGCAAAACACCGGGAATTATTTACGGTAGCACTGACACGCCTTTAGCCATTGAGCTCGATCACAATGCGCTTTTCCATGCCCTTCGCAAAGAAGCATTTCACTCTTCCATTCTTGATATTGAAATTGGAGGCAAAGCTCAAAAGGTGCTATTGCGTGATTACCAGATGCATCCTTTTAAACCTTTAGTGCTCCATATTGATTTTCAGCGCGTCTCCGCGACAGAAAAAATTCATATGCGCATTCCGTTGCACTTTACCCACGCAGATGATTCTGTTGCAGTGAAGTTAAATGGTGCTGTAATAAGCCATATCGCTAATGACCTCGAAGTTTCCTGCTTGCCAGTCGACTTACCAGAGTTTATAGAAGTTAACCTTAGCGCGATTGAAGTTGGTCATTCAATCCACGCCAAGGACGTTCCATTACCAAAGGGTGTCAGCCTGGTGCTGCATGTTGAGCAAGAAAACCCTGTAATTGCTAATGCACGTATTCCTACGGTTAAAGTTGCAGATACTGAACCAACCGCTCCAGTTGCAGCAACTCCAACTGAACCGGCAAAAGAAGTTAAGGCGTAATATTTACAAAGCCAATATTCCAAGTATTTAAAAAACCCGCATGCTGCGGGTTTTTTTTTGAGAAAATGCGATAAATTGACGTATATAAACTATGACTAAATTACTTGTTGGCCTTGGTAACCCAGGTGATGAACATTCTCATGATCGTCATAATGCTGGTTTTTGGTTTATTGATGCCTTGGCAAGACAGCTAAATTGCCATCTAGAACTTGAAAAACGGTATCAAGGTAAAGCGGTAAAAACCAGATTGGGCAACGATGATTTATGGCTTCTCGAGCCATCCACTTATATGAATCTTAGTGGTCTGTCCGTGGGATCAATTTGTCGTTTTAATAAAATCAGCCCAACCGATGTGTTGGTAATTCATGATGAGTTGGATTTAAAACCAGGGACAGCTCGTTTAAAATTTGGGGGTGGTACTGGCGGTCATAATGGTCTAAAGGACATCCTAAACCACTTAAGCACGCCCAATTTCTGGCGCCTGCGAATTGGAATTGGTCATCCCAGAGATTTAACGGAAGGCCAACATTCTATTGATGTAGCTGACTATGTTTTAAAGCGTCCGCCACAACTTGATCAAAAATTAATTGAAGGGGCTATTGAAAACGCTCTCACGGTATTGCCCCAATTTTTAAGAGGTGATAGTCAAAATGCTATTCAAGAATTACATTCCAAAACCAGCTAAATTCCACTTAAGTTTTTAAGGTATTGACCCAATAGTAACCAGAGCAGTAAGCTGCTTATACTTTTCAAGAAGTTCTGATTGGGACTCTGGATAATTTGGATTTAAAGGGATACAGTCAACCGGGCAGACTTGTTGGCACTGCGGAATCTCGTAATGCCCCACACATTCCGTGCACTTCAGCGGATCAATCTCGTAGATCTCCAGCCCCATGTAAATTGCATTATTTGGACACTCCGGCTCGCAGACATCACAATTAATGCATTCATCGGTAATCATTAATGCCATTAAAGTATCCTACGCTCCAGCCAATTGCCTAACACGGCTTTCCATCTGAAATCTTTTTCGCTAGCCACTTTTCCACCGATGGAAATACAAACTTGCTTACATCGCCGCCCATGGACGCAATTTCTCGAACAAAAGTCCCTGAAATGAACTGATATTGATCCGAAGGGGTTAAAAACAAAGTTTCAACATCCGGTAAAAGGTATCGATTCATTCCTGCCATTTGAAATTCGTACTCGAAATCCGAAACCGCTCGAAGACCACGGACAATCACACGAGCATTATGTTCACGCGCAAAATCCTTCAATAAACCGGTAAAACCTACAATTTTTACGTTGGAGTAATGACCCAAAACCTCTTTGGCTATAGCTATACGCTCATCCAAGGTAAAAAATGGTCGTTTACTGCGACTGTCCGCCACACCAACAATTAGCTCCCCAAAAATACTGGATGCACGACGCACCAAATCCTCGTGTCCACGTGTAAAAGGGTCAAAAGTACCAGGGTATACAGCAACCACCATATATTCTCCTAAAGCTCCAAGATTTATAGTCCAGAGTTTAGTCCCTTCTGCTGCGAAAGAGAAAAGCTTTTACCTGGCCGGCTTCTAGGGATTTTTCACAAAACCAATTCGGCAATAGACCCTCTAATGCCCTTAAGCTTTGATTTAAAGGGCATTCAATATAAATTCCGCCACCTTCCTCGTCATTGCAAATCCTCGTGGCCTGAGTTAAAGCCAACTCCAAAAGACTGCTCTCTTGGAATGGTGGATCAATAAAAACTAAATTAAAGCTGGCTGTAGCCTGAGTTTTCAGGTATTCCATAGCATCATCGTGAATAATTTCTATCAGCCCTGGCACTGAAGTTGATTGCAGCAGCTTTAAACTGCGAATTAAGTTGAGATAAACCTTTTTATCCCGTTCAATTAGGATAACGGAATCGGCCTGCCTTGAGGCAGCCTCAAATCCCAAAGCCCCAGAGCCTGCAAATAAATCAATGCATTTGAGGCCTTCTAAATTCTGTCCCAGCCAGTTGAAAAGGGTTTCACGAACGCGATCAGTGCTCGGCCTCAACCCTAGAACATCCAATACGGATAATTGTCTGCTACGCCAAATTCCGCCAACAATCCGGATTTTATGCGGCAGATTACTTTGCTTTTTTATTTCAACGCCCCCACGACAACTATTTGCATGCGATTAATGTCTAGGTGCCTCTTAAATGCTGAACGTACTTGGTCCAAACTCACCGCATCGACATTTTTCGTCCAAACTTCCATCGTATCAAGCGGCAAACCATTCCACGAAATAGCAGAAAGATTATCAAGCAACTTCCTATTACTATCCAAGCGCAATGGATAGCCATTTACTAAGTTTGCTTTAGCTGCAATTAACTCATCATTAGTTGGCCCTTCAGCAATAAATTTCCCAATTGTTTCTTGCAATACCTGAAGCGCTAATGCAGCTTGGTCATTTCGTGTTTGCAATCCGGCTTGAAAAATTCCTGAATCTTTGCCGGGAGTGAAGTAACTAAAAACACTATAAGCCAATCCACGCTTCTCACGAACCTCGAGCATTAATCGAGAAACGAATCCACCTCCGCCCAAAACATAATTACCAACTAGCAAAGGGAAATAATCGGGATTACTACGAGTTATGGCAGTCATACCCATCGCGATATGTGTCTGCTGCGTATCAAACGGAATTTTAGTTTCTCTAAGATCGAGTGGCTCTATAGGAGATATCTGAAACTTAGGCAACTTTGGTACAGCAGGTCCAGAATTCGATAATCGTTGAGTTAACACCCGAACAATTTCATTTGCCTCTGAACGATCTACATTTCCTACTATGCTAACAATAATACGATCCCCACGATAAAACTGCTTATGAAAACTTTTTAAATCAGAAATCTCAACGCCATTAATTGACTTAACGGTGGGAGATTGAGATAAGGGGTAATTCTTATAAACTACCTTCCTAAAATTTTTATCCAAAACCGATTCAGGTTTTGTTTCTGCTTCGAGCAAAGCAGTACTTATTCGTTGCTTTTCCCTATGCAGAATTTTTGCATCAAAAGTAGGCGAAGCAAGCATCATTGCCGCCAAACGAACGGCGCGATCACGTAAATCTTTTCTGCTTAGGCTTCGTATTCTCAATACGGTTCTTTCGCCTCCAGCAAAAGTTCCGATAGTGGCGCCCAACTCAGCAATCTCATCTGCGATTTGCTCCTCACCTAAGACGCCCTTTTCTAAATTAATTCCATAGCTGAGCAGCTGGGCCGTCATTGAAGCTAGTCCTGCCTTGCCTGTTGGGTCATACTGAGCCCCAGCATCAATACTGACCTCGATATCGACCATTGGTAGAGTCTTTGTTTGAATCAAAAATGCTTTGGCCCCATTAGCCTCATCAAGGGTTTCGATTGGTAAGAGTGCAAATGCTGATTGAAACATTCCAAAAAATAGCATGCAAAAAAAAGTTGCCCTCTTATTGAAATATTTGCTTTTCATTTAGTTTTTTTTCGAGCTTGAGGATCCAACACAACAATAGTTAACCCATTATCAATTAGATATTTCTTTGCGACAGCACAGACCTGCTCGGGAGTGACCTGTTGTATTTCCTCGAGCATCTTATCAATACTTCTCCAAGAAATGCCGGCCATTTCAGTGCTGCCAATCTCCATTGCCTGACCAAAAACAGAATCCCGTTTATAAATTTGCTCTGACAAAAGGCGTACTTTAATTCGTTTAAGTTCAGACTCTAGAATTCCGTCTTTTACTAAATTTTGGATGGCATTTCTGATTCCGAATTCCAGTTGAGCTTGAGACTTTCCTTTAGCGAGAACTGCGCTTATTTGAAAAAGCTGTGGTCCGCGCGAAGTCATATCGTACCCAACATTAATTTCGTTTGCTAAACGTTGCTTTTTAACTATTTCGCGATTTAACCTAGCATTTTCGTAACCATCCAATACCGCTGACAATACCTCTAAAGCATAAGGTTCATAGTCGTCCAGATGAGCTGGATTCAAATGAGGAACCTTCCATGCCATTACTATTTGGGCGCTATCAGCTGGAGCCTTTACTTCGGCTCTCTTAATTCCTAGTTGAACAGGTTCTAATTGAGGTTTACGCACTGGTAGCTCACGAAAACTTACTGGCCCATAATACTTTTCGACCATTTGTCTGACCTGCTCTGGATCCACGTCTCCACTAATCACAACAGTCGCATTATTTGGAGCATACCAACTGCTATACCAATTACGTGCATCTACGGGTTGCATATTCTCTAAATCATTCATCCAACCTATTACAGGATGTCGGTACGGCGAACTCATATATGCATTTGCCATTAAAGCTTCATTAAGTAGGCTACTAGGATTATCCTCGGTACGTAAACGACGTTCTTCCATCACTACATTTATTTCCTTAGAAAATTCAGCGTCATCAAAATTTAAATTGGCCATGCGATCGGCCTCAAGTCTCATGACCTCACTTAATTTTGATTTTTCCACTTGTTGAAAGTACGCTGTGTAATCAAGTGATGTAAAGGCATTTTCCCTGCCTCCTAATGCTGCAACTAAACGAGAAAATTCGCCCGCCTTAACTTTTTCAGTGCCCTTGAACATCATATGCTCCAGCACGTGGGCCACCCCAGTTCGACCGTTGGTTTCATCCATAGAGCCCACTCGATACCAAACCATATGTGCCACTGTTGGCGCCCTATGATCCTCACGCACAATCAACCTTAAACCATTTGACAATTGATATTCATGAGTATCCACTTCGCCAAGTTGATTAGCTGCAACGCTATAATTACCGCAGCACAATATTGCCAAAGTCAGAAGGCTTGCGAAAATTGTTTGATAATTACTTAAACGCATCCGTCGGATTGCCATATTAGTTTGATTAAGTTGGTAAGATGCTAGCTTTGGATTGTATCGAGAATGTTCGGTCTACGTAAAACTCTGGGTTCCTTTTTTAAATCAAATCAAGTTGATCAAGCTTGGTTTGATTCATTAGAAGATTCCCTCATACAAAGTGATGTAGGCCTTCCGACTACTGAGCGCCTAATGGTAAAGCTACGTCAAGCGGCGAAATCCGATAAGACCTCTTCACTTGAGGCCTTGAAGGGTCTTTTAGTACAAGAGGTAACTACTTTACTAACAACCGTAGAGCCCTCTTCCAATCCCTTATTTACCCATCCAGCAAGCTTAACGCCTGAAATTTGGTTGATAGTTGGGGTAAATGGTGCCGGTAAAACAACCACCATTGGAAAGCTTTGTAAATTATTCCAATCTCAAGGCAAATCTGTCCTATTGGCTGCTGGTGACACGTTTCGTGCTGCTGCCAAAAACCAACTACAGGAGTGGGGCGGCCGGAATCTAGTAGACGTCATTTCCCAAGATGGTGGGGATGCAGCCGCTGTAGCTCATGACGCCATTCACTCTGCCATCTCTCGTCAGAGCAATATCCTAATAATTGATACCGCGGGTAGATTAGCTACTCAAGATCACTTAATGGAGGAATTAAAAAAGGTTAAGCGTGTGATCGGGAAGGTTTTGCCTGGAGCGCCACATCAAATACTGCTCGTACTTGATGGCAATACTGGACAAAATGGTCTTAGTCAGGTGAAGGCATTTCATGATGCCTTAGGACTAACCGGTATCGTAGTTACAAAACTTGATGGAACAGCCAAAGGAGGGGTTATTTGCGCTATTGCTCAAACCATCCAAACAACCCCTAAACCAATGGTGCTTGCCCTAGGCAAAGGCGAGGGAATTGATGACCTAGTGCCTTTTTCTGCACTTCAATATTCATTAGAATTATTCAATTAAATCAATAGTTTAAGTTTTAATTTAGCATTTAGCACTCCATCCTCAAGAGTGCTAAAATAATAATGTTGAAATAACCATTATTAAATACGAAATTTATGGTCCAAAAGAAAGCTTTTAAACCGACTACGCACGGGATGCCAGTACTGCAACCCGCTACTAGAACTCTGACTTTCCCAATGTTGCCACCCCTTGGTGTAGGGACATTGGAATCTTATATTGCCTATGTCAATCGCATGCCCATGTTGACAGCCGCTGAAGAACTTCAACTTGCACAGGAATATCGCCACACAGAAAATGTCGATGCAGCCAAGGGTCTAGTGTTATCCCATTTACGGTTGGTTGTTTCTGTTGCCCGTCAATATTTAGGCTACGGCATTCCCCATGCTGACTTAATTCAGGAAGGAAATATTGGCCTGATGAAAGCCGTGAAGCGCTACGACCCCTCTCAAGGAGCGCGTCTTGTTTCTTATGCTATTCATTGGATTAAAGCTGAAATTCATGAGTACATTCTAAAAAATTGGCGCCTGGTAAAAGTGGCAACGACCAAAGCTCAACGTAAACTTTTTTTTAATCTACGCAGCAATAAACCAACCCTAAATACACTAACTCCAAATGAAGTAAGCGCTCTCGCAAAAGCTTTTGATGTACGCGGAGAAGATGTACGAGAAATGGAGATGCGTCTTGCCGGTGGGGATTTTTCACTAGAAGGGGACGACAGTGAAGAAGATAAAGCATACGCTCCTATTCAATGGCTTTCAGATAACAGCCATGAGCCTACTGAAGTTATTGCCTCCTCTGAGGCTAACGCGCTTCACGGGCCAAAACTGGACGCAGCCATGATGGGTTTAGATGAACGTAGTCGTGATATCGTTCAGTCGCGTTGGCTTGCTATGGACGCGGAGGGTAAGGGAACAAAAACCTTGCATGACCTCGCTGCTGAATACGGAATTTCTGCTGAACGCGTCCGTCAAATTGAATCGGCAGCACTCAAAAAAATGCGCAGCCTTTTAAAAGGCAATGCAATCGCTACGTAACCTTGATTGCTGAATAGTCGGATCGCAGTTAAAGTTAGCGCAGTAATTCTTTGAGGTCATGCGTTAATGCATCTGCCCCCTGACCGTGTTTAATGTACAAACGCAAACGACCATCTGGGTCAAATGCATAACTGCCTGCCGTGTGATCAATGGTATAAGAATTGGAATTTAATCCAGGAACCTTCTTGTAATAAATTTTAAAATCTTTTGTTACTTTTTCAAGAGATTCCTGGTTTAAGGGACGCAACCCAATAAACCGAGAATCAAAAGCAGGCACGTATTGTTTCAAAATCTCTGCACTGTCTCGTTCGGGATCAATCGTGACAAATACTACTTGAATACGATCTGCTTCTGAACCCATTTCAGTCATAACAGTCTGCATTTCTGCCAAAGTAGTTGGGCAAACATCAGGGCATTGCGTATAACCAAAGAACATTACAACCACTTTGCCTTTGAAATCAGCAAGCGTCTTAGTTTTGCCATCAACATCAATCAAGCTAAAATTTTTTCCAAATGAGTCGCTATCTGTAATATCAATATTTTTAAAACTTGCTTTTGGAGTGCAGGATACTAAGGTCAATAATAGTGATCCAGCTAATACCAATTGAATTAAAAATCGAAGAGTTTTTTTCAAATTGGTCATAATCGAATTAGAAAAAGTAATAATGGTCAAGTAACAAGGCGGCAAATAAAAGCGATAGGTAGGTAATTGAAAAACGAAAGGTTTTTCTAGCCAAAACATCGCTGTAAGACACAAATAGCGCCACAGCATATCCAAGAAAAATCAAACCGAGTATCAATGCTGATACAAGATAAACTAAACCGCTCATGCCATAAATATAAGGAAGCAACGTAGCCGCTATCAGTATCAAGGTATAAAGCAAAATATTCAACAAAGTAAATCGCTCGCCATGAGTAACTGGCAACATGGGCAATCCTGAGTTTACATAGTCATCTCGACGATATAAAGCTAAGGCCCAAAAATGGGGCGGAGTCCAAACAAAGATAATGAGTACCAATAACCAAGCTTCTGCTGAAAGTGAATTGGTAACTGCTGCCCAGCCCAGGGCTGGTGGCATTGCTCCAGACAATCCTCCAATTACAATATTTTGTGGAGTGGCCGGCTTTAAAAGCCAAGTATAAATAACTGCATAACCTACGAAGGTGGCCAAGGTTAGCCACATTGTTAATGGGTTTGTAAAATTCCATAAAACTAACATCCCAGTAAACCCTAGAATGCAAGAAAACATTACTATATGCACTGGCGTCACTTCACCGGTTGCTGAAGGTCGCCAAGAAGTTCTTTTCATCTTGGCGTCAACAGCTTGCTCTATTAGGCAATTCATTGCGAAAGCAGCGCCTGCCAACAACCAAATACCAACCCCACCCCCGATTAATACGGGATAGGAAACCATTCCCGGGGTAGCCAAAAACATTCCAATAACTGCACAAAAAACTGCCAATTGACTTACCCTAGGTTTTGTTAATACCCAAAACTGTCTCCAACGCGGCAATGGGGTTGATGATTTTTGTCCGCCACTCATGTTAGAGCCATTGCCTTAATTTGAACAGGTGATTGCCAAGATGCCCA
>CAIKFU010000056.1 GCA_903826775.1 uncultured beta proteobacterium
GCAGGATAACGTTTTAGTGCACTTTTTAAAAAATGAGGGTTATAAGACAAGTAATTTTCATGGGAGTTATATAAGTTCGTGAAATTACAACGTCCACCACCACTAATTCGAATTTTTTCGCCTAATGCATCAGCATGATCAATTACCAATACTTTTTTTCCAAGTTGCCCTGCAATTCCAGCGCAAAAAAGTCCAGCGGCACCGCCACCAATGATGACTGCGTCCCAAGCTTTACTCATGATTTATTCAAACCGGTCAATTACTTCCCTGGCAAGATTTAAACTTTCCATATGCATACGAGCATAGGCCTGCCTAAAGTTTTTTGTCATTGAAATCATGACTGAAGCAGTCCATGCAAATGCAAACATCCCTGATAGAGCAATAATAATTGCAAGCATTTCCCATCCATTAGGAAGGATGTTGTTCATAAATCCCATGGCCGTATATGTACTACCGCTAAATAAAATCCCTTCAGACAACCTAGGGACCAGATGCAAAGCATAAAGACACAATCCCCAAATGAAGATTTCGAAGATATGCAAGAGTAATAAGATTAAAACTGCTAAATAAAATATGAGTATTACCTGTTTATATTTTTTTTCAAACAAATATAAATAAGATTTCACCTCATATCTTTTGGCGATTTGCAGGATCGAAAATCCATGAACCATCATGACGATGATAAGAATCAATATGCCTAGTATGTAAGCCGGAATTCCAGCATAGGCCACGATACCACCCAAAGCTTTACTGGCCAGGATGACCGCTACCCTTGGTTCTTGCCACTAAACCAGCGGGGGTTGCCACACATAGCGCATTTGTCTTGCCGCCTGTTGGAGCAGTTAATTCGACTACGTCACCATCTTTTTTTCCCTTGCATATATCAAATGCTTGGGAAGAGACCGGTTTGGTGGTTGCGCTATGACCTTCTCCAAGCGCTTTCCCCGGCCCGGCTGCTAAACCGCGTGATGTTTCCATGCACACAGCATCAACCGATCCATCCGGAGTCTTAATTTGAACAGCATCACCTGCTTTCTTTCCTTTACAAACTTCATAAACTATTGGCGCAAATCCATGTCCCGGCGCCATGGGTTTAGAGGCATCTGATTGAGCTAGCCCAGTAACCGAGACCATTAAAAGAAAAATGGGCAAAGCATAATTAATAAGTTTCATTTTTATTGAGATAAATAAGTTAAGTTAACAAACTGCTCTTTTGATAGTTCTTTATTACACTGTAATTTTACAAGCCATTTTAAGCTAGTTGATACCAAATTTTGATAATATTAAACGCCTCTTTTGCAGTATCTGCAAAATGAATCAATTCTAGGTCAGCCTTATCAATTAAGCCATAATCAACCAAGTAATTAAAACTAATAGCGGTACTCCAGAAATCCTTCCCAACCAAGATAACAGGAAAACGATCCACTTTTTTTGTCTGCATTAAAGTTAGGACTTCAAAAAGCTCGTCTATTGATCCAAATCCGCCAGGAAAGGCCACAATAGCCCTAGCACGGAGCATAAAGTGCATTTTTCTTAACGCAAAGTAGTGGAATCGAAAACTTAACCCTGGAGTTAAATATGGGTTGGGATTTTGCTCCCGAGGAAGGCTAATATTAAATCCGATTGTTTGATCGCCACACTCAAAGGCTCCACGGTTTGCTGCCTCCATAATGCCTGGACCGCCACCTGTGCAAATGTGCAGTTTATTGTGGCTTTTTTCCTGAGTAAAGTTGTAATTTGCCACAAGACGACCAAACTCTCGCGCAGATTCATAATATTGACTTTGTTCTAACGTCTTTCTGGCGTTGGCATACTCTTCAGTAGTACTTGCATTAGCCTCTAACTTCTGAGCCTGCTTATGACTAATAAAACGAGTAGATCCGAATACGGTGATCGTATGCTCAATCCCTCTTTCACGAAGAAAAATTTCAGGCTTTAAAAGTTCCAATTCAAAGCGGATACCCAATGTTTCACGTCTTGCTAAGAAAGCCTCGTCATCAAAAGCAAACTTATAGGAATCGGCTGAATCCCCCTCAAGAATTTCGCTTTTTTTTAAATTCAAAAACTCAGTAATGGTTTGCGAATTGTTTATGGGAAGTTTCGGACTCATTTACCACCTTTAGTAAATTCAGAACCTCCATATTACCTTGCCATTTGGCAGTGCAGCAATTCAAAGAAACCAATAAATACAAATACCAAAGTGAAAGTGACGTAAATGCTCTATGATTTACCTAGTTTTTTACCAATGCTCTAAAAAATTCAAGGAGACAAAGCAATGGATTTGAATATAAATGGCAGCACTTATTCAATTGATGTTGAACCCAACATGCCTTTACTTTGGGCTATACGCGAAATTGTAGGGCTTACCGGCACCAAATATGGATGCGGCATTGCACAATGCGGGGCATGCACTATCCAGCTTAATGGAGAATTAATTCGATCTTGCTCTATACCAGTTTCTGCTGCGGCCGGACAAAAAATTACAACAATAGAAGGTTTATCGAAAAATTCAAGTAATGCAATACAACAAGCATGGCTCGCCTTGGATGTGCCTCAATGTGGTTACTGTCAGTCCGGTCAAATAATGGCTGCTGCTGCACTCGTAAAACGCAAACCAAAACCAACTGACCAAGATATTGATGCTGCGATGGCGAATATTTGCCGCTGTGGAACATATCAACGCATTCGTGATGGTATTCATGTGGCCACTGGTCAAAAAAAGTTAGCCGATGTTCTTAAAGGCTATGAAAATTCCAATAAAAGTCAAAATATTTAAGGAGATGGAATGAATATCAAATCCTCAGTAGCAAAATTTAATCATTCACGCCGTCAATTTATCGTCAAAACCGCTGTTGCGGGAGGCGGCTTAAGTTTAGGCTTATATGTTCCATTTTCTGCATTTGCACAAAGCACCATTCCACTAAAGACATCTGATGAAATCAATGTTTGGGTTGTTGTAAAACCGGATGACACATGCATTATTCGGATTGCTCGATCAGAAATGGGGCAAGGAACAAGAACTGGTTTAGCCCAACTAGTTGCTGAAGAACTTGAATGCGATTGGGCAAAAGTTAAAACCCAGATTCCAACAGCAGGTCAAAATAATGCTCGAAATCGAGCATGGGGCGATATGTCCACAGGGGGTAGCCGCGGAATTCGCACCTCACAAGAATATGTAAGGCAAGGTGGCGCTGCTGCTCGCATCATGCTTATGCAAGCAGCAGCAAACAAATGGAATGTTTCTGTATCCGACTTAAAGGTAGACAAGGGGGTCATTACGCATATCCCTAGTGGTCGTAAAATTAGCTATGGCAAAGTTGCCAATGATGCAGCTTTACTAACCCCCCCAGATCCAAAAACCATAATCCTAAAAAAACCTCAAAGCTGGAAAATTGCTGGCACATCCGTACCTCGCCTAGACACGGCTGACAAGGTAAACGGTAGCAAAGTTTTTGCTATTGATCTGCGACTTCCTGGAATGGTTTGTGCCGCTATTAAAGATTGTCCAGTTTTTGGTGGCAAGCTTAAAAGCTTCGATGGGGAAAAAATTAAATCCATGAGGGGTGTTATAGGGGCATATCGAGTGAACGATTCAGCAGTCGCTGTTGTCGCCGACACTTGGTGGAGAGCCAAAACTGCACTTGATGCTCTGCCTGTTGTTTGGGACGAAGGCGTTAACTCTAAGGTCTCAAGTGCAACGATTGCTGCAGAATTAAAGGAAGGCCTCTCCGCTGAGGGAGATTTTTGGCAACGCAAAGAAGGTGATGCTATTGCTGCAATAAATAATTCGCCTAAAAAAGTTGAAGCAATTTATTCCACTCCATTCTTAGCGCATGCAACTATGGAGCCGATGAATTGCACAGTAAAATTTTCTGGTGATACGGTTGAAGCATGGGTCCCAACTCAGAATGCAGAAGGCTCTCTTGCTGCGCTTTCTAAAGCCTCTGGCCTTCCATTAAGTAACTGCGATGTGCACGTAATTGATTTAGGTGGAGGATTGGGTAGGCGAGGAGGAACCCAAGATTTCGTTTATCAAGCTACGGCTATTGCAAAGCAATTGCCATCAGGGACCCCAGTAAAAATGGTCTGGAGTCGAGAAGAGGATATGACCCATGACTTTTATCGTCCTATCTCCACTGCAAAACTTTCTGCAGGTCTAGATGAAAAAGGCAATGTTACCGGATTCCATGTTCGGGTATCGGGTCAATCCATCAACGCTCTTGCAAGCCCAATGGCCATTAAAGACGGCAAAGATGTTCGTCAACTTCAAGGCTTTTGGGCTGAACCTGGAGATGCCCAACTGGGGTACTCATTCCCAGCCCTCCTTACAGAATATGTTATGAGGAATACCTCCGTTCCAGTTGGATCTTGGAGAGGAGTAAATACCAATCAGAATGGTATTTACATGGAATGCTTTATTGAGGAATGTGCAAAAGCTGCCGGGAAAGATTCACTAGAATTTCGTCGCTCACTTATGCAAAAACACCCAAAACATCTTGGCGTCTTAAATGCAGTTGCTGAAAAAGGAGATTGGGGGAAGCCACTTCCAACTGGAATTTATCGTGGAATTGCTCAATTTATGGGGTATGCAAGCTATTCTGCAGCAGTTGCCGAAGTTTCGGTCTCAAAAAATGGGGAAGTTAGAGTTCATAGAATGGTCTTTGCATTGAACTCCGGTCACGTTGTAAACCCCTCTCAAGTAAAAGCCCAAATTGAGGGTTCTGTAGTCATGGCTATGTCAGCTATATTTAATGGAGAAATTTCAATTGAAAACGGTAGGGCCAAGGAGCAAAACTTTGATACCTATCAGTTAGCAAAACTAAGAGAGGTTCCAAAGGTTGAAACCGTGCTCGTACCCACCTACGATTTCTGGGGTGGCGTTGGTGAGCCTACAATTTGCGTAGTAGGACCGGCAATTCTTAACGCTATTTATGCGGCAACAGGCAGAGCGTATAGGGAGTTACCGCTTCGAAAACAAGGGTTAACACTGGTTTAACTTTTATAAGGAGAAAATCCATGAGCAACCGTACCATAATTATCTTAGTGCTAGTTCTTATAGGGGCTACTGCTTGGTTACTATTAAAAAGCGACGGCAACATAGACATGGGCGGAGAAAAACATGGTGCCGATGCACTTCGTTCCGATGAAACGAAAGTTCCTGCGCCCATCACGCCCACTACTGAGAATCCAGCAAATCCCAAAAAATGAAGCAAAACACACCATTCAATAAAAAGCTGCTGCTGTCTGCAGCTTTTTATTGAATATTAACCAATCAGATATTTTGATCTCAAAAAAAATTTCAAGATGGTCCTAAAAAGAATTCTTAACATATCGTCCTTTCTCTTGGTAAGCAGCGCTATATTGAGCTGCTACTACTTTCCAGCTCTAAGTCAGCAATTAACTCATTCCCATCTCAAGCAAAAATTAATACCAATTGATTCTGATATCACATCCTCATTGGCGCCAACAGGAATTTTCAGAGTAGGAATTAATTTAGGGAATCCAGTATTGGCAGAATTAGACAAAAGATCCTTAAAACCCATAGGTATTTCTGTAGACATTGCAAACACGATTGCCGATCGAGCTAATCTTGCTATAGAACTCATTCCATTTCAATCAGCCGGAGCAACAGTTGATGCAATTAAAACAGGCAATATTGATATGATATTTGTTGCTATTGACCCAGTTCGTGGAGCGGATATAGCCTACACACCTCCATATATTCAAATTGAAGGGGCATATTTAGTTAAATCGATATCCCCAATAAAATTCAATGAAGAAGTAGATGTTTTTGGGAATGAAATTCTTGTTGGCAAAGGTAGCGCATACGATTTATTCCTTACCAGGGAGATCAAAAATGCAACTATTTCCAGAGCAATCAACTCTCAATCAGTAGTCAGTGATTTTGTGAATGGACAAGGTAATGTTGCAGCTGGAGTTAAGCAACAATTAGAAAAAGATTCTAAGTATTATCCAAATCTTCGGATATTGCCAGGAAGATTTATGGTAATCAATCAGTCTATTGGCATACCAAAATCAAGATCAAATACTGATAAAACTCTAGTCTATTTAAGCGGCATAATTGAAGAGCTAAAAACTTCGGGTTTTGTTGCAGAGGCAATGAAAAGACATAACATTGAAGGCGCTAAAGTTGCCGAATAGACTTTTTCCAATACATGTTTTCTGAATACATAAACTCCTGAAATAAAAATCTATTGAACAAGAGTAATGAGATTTTCTAACCATTAATTGAGACAAATGAAACGGCTTTCTAAAGTGACAGGCAAATTAAAACTGATCGCCTTTCATCCTATCAACCTTCAAAAATGTTTGCCTAGCAAAGGCTAATAACTGTGGATCAGTTGGATGGTCAACAGTCTCTATTCCGACAATTTTTTGAGCTACTTTAGCATCATGATGATTCGCGTGTTTTACCAAATCTAGCTTAGCAGAACCTGGTCCGACAATTAAAATCTCCTTGGCTTCAGCAACCGCTAAAATCACATCGTGAAGATAACCCTGATCACTTCCAAACCGTCCGCTTCCAATTACGCCACTTTTATGGTGCAAATGAGGATGGGTTGACTTTGTTTTAATAACTTCATTTTCACTGGCTTCGGCATTGAAATGTATAACATGTGCTTCTTTGTGGTCAATCCAAACCACCGCATGGTTAAAACTCATACCCGCCCCCTAAATTCACAAATTAATAAATTAGTTTCATACTGTTAAGAATACTCCTCTTAAAATTGATAAGCAAAATATTAAAAATTGGTAATAAAAAAATGCACACTGAGAATAAATCCCCAGAAATACTAAATGCATTAAACCTTAGAAAATATTTAAAACGAAAATCTAGTGAACATAAAGGTGATGCTGGCAAAGTTTTATTAATTGGGGGTGAAATCGGGATGGCCGGTGCATTAGTTCTAGCAGGCAGAGCTGCGCTCTATAGTGGTTCGGGATGGACCATCTTGAAAATGCTTGATTTAGAATCGGCTAAAATTGTTATGGATTATGCAGAGCTAATGGTTACACCCTCACTAAGTTCGCAAACAATTGCCGATCAACTAAAGAACATTAATCCTGATGTGATAGCAATAGGACCGGGATTGGGTTTAAGCGCTCTTGCGAAACACTGGTTAAGCTCGGTAATTAATTATGAACCGCCAAATCACCAAAACCAACAACAACCTACTAATATTCCTCTAATTCTTGATGCTGATGCATTAAATTTAATCGCCTCAGACAGCAATCTCTTAGCTGAATTAATTTTAAGAAATAAAAAAAATAGAGGTCTTTGTGTACTAACACCTCACCCTGGTGAAGCAGCAAGACTACTAGATATAAGCACCGATCAAGTGCAAGGCAATCGAGCAATTGCATTAGATAATTTAGTTCAAAAAACCGGATCGATCATCGTGCTAAAGGGGCAGCACAGCCTAATTGCTTCTCCAGAGCACCCTCCTCTTCTTTGTTTGCAAGGAAACCCCGGGATGGGAAGTGGGGGCATGGGGGATGTTTTAACAGGAACCATTGCCGCTATTGCCGGTCAAGGCATTCGACACAATCTTAGCTTATGGCAAGCAACGTGCCTTGCTGTTGAACTACATTCAGCAGCGGCTGATGTCCTAGTAGATAAAGGAGTTGGCCCTATTGGCCTAACTCCATCAGAAACAATTCTTGAAATAAGAGAACTAATCAACAAGAATTAATGATATGCATTTATTAAACCCTGAAACTGAACGCCAACGATATATATACGGCATCCTTATGGCCAGCCTAGGCTCTGTTTTTTTCTCTGGTAAGGCGATAATCATTAAAGTTGCTTTTGGTTATGGTTCCACCCCAGAAATACTATTGGCACTTCGGATGCTTTTGGCTATGCCTTTTTTTTGGATAATATATTGGCTCCATTCAAGAAAATTAAGAAGAGAACCTTTGACTTTTGAGGATCGCATAAAACTTTTTGGCCTGGGATTCATGGGGTACTTTATTTCCAGTTATTTGGACTTCTTGGGACTTCAATATATTTCTGCAGGTCTGGAGCGAATAGTTTTATACCTTACTCCGACAATCGTTTTATTAATTTCATATTTTGCACTTGGAAAAAGAATTTCACGTCTCCAGTGGTACGCCCTAATCGTAGGTTATCTTGGTGTTGTAGTCGTGTATATCCAAGATACCAACTCATCCAATAACAAGGCATGGATAGGAATGATTCTAGTTTTTGCGAGCGCTTGCACATATGCAACATACATGATTACATCTGGAGAGATGGTAAGAAGAATTGGCAGCATACGATTAGTTGTCTATGCAAGTACGGCCTCTACAATATTTAGCCTAATACAGGTTTTATTTCATAACCCATCGGCGATACTAGAGCAGCCTATAGAAATCTATTGGTTAAGCATGATAAATGCAAGTGTTTGCACGGTCATTCCAATGCTTTTAATAATGATTTCAATAAACTGGATTGGTTCACCCCTAGTTTCACAGGCCGGCATATTGGGACCAGTTTCAACCATATTTATGGGATGGTTAGTTTTATCTGAATCTGTTTCATGGATTCAGATATGCGGAATAATGCTTGTAATGGCAGCAATGTGGTTGCTAGTTAAAAATGACAGCCGACCGAAAATTTCGCCAGAATCAGCATTAATCAATAACCTAGAAAATCCACTTGAGGAAGCAAGCTAGATCATTTCTTAATGCAATAGTTTTTCTGCTATTCTTATCGCAGAAACTATTGCATTAAGACTCTGTTGCAAGAATACTGGGTGTATATACATAAACAACTTCAATATCAATTGAACCAATCAAGAAGTTATGCCAATTGCAATCGATATTAAGCGCGTTTAATTTCTTACATTAAGACTCACCTACAACACTGAATAATCAAAAAATGAATAAATTCCCTCAGGATATTTTCACTGAACCCCAAAATATTGACATACACACCTTAAATAATCTTGGCCCATTAGGAAAGATGGCAGGCATTTGGAAAGGTGATCGCGGCCTTGATTTAAAGCCCAAGGCAGAAGGGCCTAAAAAACAGGCCTACATTGAAAATATTGAATTACAGCCAATTGATCCTCAAACCAATGGTCCTCAATTACTTTACGGCTTACGTTATCATGTATTCATTACCAAGCCAGATCAAATTAAGACCTATCATGAGCAGGTGGGATATTGGTTATGGGATCCAGAAAATGAGATGGTTATACATACCATAGCAATTCCTCGGGGTTTAATTGCTATGGCAACTGGGCATGTAAAGAAAACTGCCACTCAATTTGAATTAATTGCCAAACAAGATAATCCTACTGCGGGGATATCCTCTGCTCCGTTTTTAGAATATGCGTTCCGTACTATTGAGTATCGAATTCAAGTTTCAATTAACACTGATGGAACTTGGTCATATGAACAAGATACGGTGCTAATGATAAATGGTCAAACAACACCATTTCACCATACCGATAAAAATTTACTCATTAAAATTGGTGAGCCAACCCCAAATCCACTATCATTAAATGCAACTGGACATACTTTAATTACTTAAAAAAACTACCCTAAAAAAATGGGTAGTTTTTTGATTAATACACTTAATTAAGCAGCTTGAGTTACTTTAAGCTCGATTTTTTCCAAAGCTGCTGCAATGTGACCAACAGTACGGTCCACGTTTTGTAGCTTCTCCAGACCAAATAAACCAATGCGAAATGTTCTAAAATCAGATCTCTCATTGCACTGTAATGGCACTCCAGCAGCCGTCTGCAACCCCAACTCTATAAATTTCTTACCAGATTGAATATCCGGGTCATTGGTATAGCTAACCACAACTCCAGGAGACTGAAAACCCTTAGCAGCCACAGAACTAAATCCCTTTGACTCTAATAACACCCTTACCTTTGAACCCAACTCTTCCTGTTTTGTTTTCAGGTATGCAAAACCAAGGGCTTGCGTTTCTTTCATTACATTGCGCAATATCTTAAGTGAATCAGTTGGCATCGTTGTGTGATAGACATGGCCACCTTTTTCATATGCCTCCATAATTTGAAGCCACTTCTTAAGGTCCATTGAAAAGCTACTGCTCTGGGTAGCATCAATTCTTTGACGGGCTTTTGCACTTAAGGCGATTAAGGCGCAGCAAGGAGAACTGCTCCACCCTTTTTGTGGGGCGCTAATTAAAATATCTACCTTTGACGCCTTCATATCGACCCACATTGCACCAGAAGCAATACAGTCCAAAACAAATAGCCCATTAATGGACTCTACAGCATCACCAATTGCCTTAAGATAACCATCCGGCAAAATAATTCCAGCGGAAGTTTCAACATGGGGGGCAAAAACAATCTCAGGTTTTTCTTTTTTGATAAACGCCACTACGTCTTCAATTGGAGCAGGAGCAAATGCACCTAAGGCTGAATCCTCTTGCTGGTATCCCTTAAGGACATGAATATCAGAGGTGATATTGGCTAAGTCAAAAATCTGAGTCCATCGATAGCTAAACCAGCCATTACGCAAAATCAAGCATTTCTTGTTTCCAGAAAACTGTCGAGCTACTGCCTCCATGCCGAATGTACCGCTTCCTGGCACTACTATTGCTGAATCTGCTTTATATGCGTCTTTTAAAATACTGGAAATATCAACCATTACTTTTTTAAATTCTTCAGACATATGGTTTAAAGAGCGATCGGTATAAACAACCGAAAACTCCAATAAACCGTCAGGGTCAACATTTGGAAGTAAGCCTGGCATATTAATTCTCCTGGGAAATTTGTTATTAGCCCTAAATGATAACGATTTAACTTACTGCATGGGAATATTGTTTGCTTGGATTAATTTCGCCCATTTAGACTGGTCTTTTTTCAAAAAAACCGCAAAATCGTCTGCACTGCCGCCAGCGGGATCGGCACCCCGCTCCATCATGGCCTTACGGATACTTTCCTGCATTAAGGCAAAGGTAACCTTTTGATTTATATTCTGAATAATGGATTTTGGGGTACCTGCGGGAGCAAATAAACCAAACCACCCAACCGCCTCATACCCTGGCAATCCAGATTCAGACACTGTTGGGATATTTGGTAAAGATTCAGAATGTATTAAAGCCGTTTCAGCTATTGCAATCAATTTTCCAGACTCAATTTGAGGCATCACCGTTTGGGCGGGCGCAAACATAATTTCAATATGTCCAGCCAACAAATCGGTTAAAGCTTGGCCAGTCCCTTTATAAGGAACGTGCAAAATATCGATTCCCGCCATTGATTTAAATAATTCGCCGGCCAAATGAGATGCAGAACCGAGGCCAGATGATCCAAACTTCAACTTGCCAGGATTCGATTTTGCATAAGCAATCAATCCTTTAACTGAATTAATACCCAAATTTGGATTAAGAGTTACAACATATGGGGACGCGGAAACTAACGCCACCGGTAGGAATTGTTTAGTGTTTTTATCAGTAACCGCAGCAGTTGACCCCATTAACAATGTATAACCATCTGCCGGAGATTGGGCTACTATTTCAGCGCCTATTAATCCACTTGCCCCAGGCCGATTCTCAATAATCAACGACTGCTTTAACCCTTCTGTGAGGGAAGGAGAAATCAATCTAATTAATGTATCTGCACCACCTCCGGGCGGAAATGGCACTACTACCCGAATGCTTTTATTTGGAAAAATTACCCCTGATTCTATGCTACTTTTTTGGATTTGAGCAAAACAAGTGGTAGCAATAAATAAGCTAATAAATATCGCCTTTTGAAAAAAATAGTGCAGCTGAACACTCATTGCATTTCATCAACTATTGTGGTGGTTAAGGTAGAAATACCTTCTATTGAACATTCGACCACATCTCCCGGCTTTAAGAATAAATCGTCAGCATTTTCCTTTCCTACCGCTACACCTCCAGGAGCACCGGTAGAAAACATATCACCAGCCTCAATTGGAATAAAACGAGAAAAATGTTCTAGTATGTCGGAGATCTTCCATATTTGATCTTTGGTATTAACACGCATACGCTCTTCTCCATTTACCGAACACGTCATCCAAAGATCATAAACATTAACAATCTCATCAATAGTAATAATTTCAGGGCCTAGCGGACCAAAACCAGGTACATTTTTTGCAGTCCAAAAACGTGAACCAGAGGCAACCTCCCGCAACTGCAAGTCCCTGCAAGTTAAGTCATTTAAAATTGTGACGCCAGCAACATAATTCATCGCATCCTTACCTTTGACACCTAAAGCGCGCTTGCCAATCACAAAAACCAACTCTGGCTCATAATCTAAACGAACTATAGCTTTTGGCTTTGTTACTTTTGCATTGTGACCAACCAGACATGAATTCAGCTTAACAAAACATGTTGGCTCCTGAGGGATTTCCTTGATAAGATTTGTTCTCTGTAGTTCAGCCAAATGCGTACGATAATTTTTTCCAACGCAAAGAAATTTATCCGCATCAGTGATCGGAGGCATATAGTTAACGGTAGCCGCGTCAATTAACAACTGCGATGATGATGTTATCGCTTGGGAAACCCATTCTTTCGCCTGATCCATTACGCCGTCACCGGATCGTAAAAAGGATTTCATATCCAATGGAAAATTTAACACACCTTTTAGGTTTGAAACATCAGAAAACGGTAATATAAATAAACCATCTCGAGTAATAATTCGAGCACCAATTTCTGATAAATTGGAATTTTTTCTTGTAAAGGTAACTAGTCTCATATTTTTCTATTAATAATTTAATCTGAACCAAACTGGACTGCATTTTTTTGACGCTTCTCAATGGCATTCTTTAATAACGCGGCTAAACGATATACCCCATGCGCAAACTTACTGTAAGGCATTGTTAGAAAAAATCCCATTACAATGCCAAGGTGAATAGCCATTAACACCGACATATACGTACTAGTTCTAAAAAACAATAAAGCAAGACCAGAGAAGCTAATTAAAAATAGTAGGACTATAAAAGCCCTGTCCATAGGTATTTGAGTACCGTCAACTTGCTCTGGGTTTCTCAGATAATTTAAATACAGCAGTCCAATTGGACCAATCAATAAACCTACGCCTCCAAGAAAGCCAAAGATAACCGGCAAACTCGCATACCCATATGGAGCATGCAAGTCTAATAGATAATGGTACATGGTCGCAATAGCCGTAGAAAAAAAACATAGCATAAAGCCATAAAAAGTTAAGTGATGAAAGTATTTTCTTAGTAAAGAATAGCTATCATCAGCATTGTTGCAACCATCGCCATGGCCTCCGCCAAGGTATTTCATTGTTAATGTATCGTTGATTGCTTCACCCCATGCAGGTATAGATATTTCTTTGACTGAAATATTGCGCCAAAATTGAGTTACGCCAACGCCCAATGCAATTATAGAAAACCCAAAAAAAAACCCAAATGTTATTGCCATTGAATTGTGAGAAATAAGACTATAAAAATCGCCATTCACTGGTAAATTTTTAAGTGCACCATTGCGAGAAAAACTAAACAACAAAAATAAAATGACCGCTATAGAAACCGCAAGAGAAACAAAAATTCCATTATTCTTATATAAAATTCCAAATGATTTTGGCCACGAAAATGCAATGTAGGTTTCTTTGCGAATCCTTGCAAATGTCTGAGGGACATTAACAGAAAATTCATGCGGTGGGGCATACTGGCAAGCATAAAGACATGCGCCA
>CAIKFU010000057.1 GCA_903826775.1 uncultured beta proteobacterium
AGTTAGTCACATCAAAACCAGTAATACCCACTTCACTAAAAGTGGGGACATTAGGGAGAATCGATAAACGCTTGGGCGTAGAAATCGCCAAAGCCTTTAAGCTGCCATCTTTGATCTGTTGCAAATTGGGTGGCAAGGTATCAAAGTTCATCGTGATTTGACCGCCGAGCAAATCAATAATAGCCTGGCCACTTCCCTTGTAAGGCACATGATCTAAAGAAATATCAGCGATTTTTGCAAATAGCGCCCCCGCTAAATGCTGCGTGCTACCAATACCTGAAGAGCCGTAGGTCATTTGATTGGGGTTAGCTTTAGCTAAGGCTATCAATTGAGATACAGAATTCACGGGTAAAGACGCCTTGACAACCAAAACGTTTGGCACGTAACCAAGATAGGTAATCGGCGTGAAGTCCGTTGCCGCATTGTAGGGAACGTTTGGCAAGACAAATGGTGCAATAGCATTGGAATTGGAATGGCCTACCAACAATGAATAGCCGTCTGGCGAAGATTTAGCAATCTGATCGGCGGCAATCGTTCCTGCTGCACCAGATTTATTCTCAACGATGACACTTTGCCCCAGAATCTCACCCATCTTTGGGGCTAGTGCTCGAGCCACGATATCGGTTCCACCACCGGGAGCAAATCCCACGATTAAGCGAATGGGTTTTGTGGGAAAAATTTGCTGAGCGGAGACAAGTAGTGGCAATGCACTTAATACCAGTAAAGCCAAATTAAGTGCAGCCGATTTTCGATGTTTAACCAACATGCCATCTCCAGTATTGTTTTATAGTAATAACATTATTAGAGCCCCATTCTAATCAATTAAAAACATTAGAGACAATGACGAAAACCCCTAGCACAAAGCCCCTACCATTGACCGGAGTTCGCGTTTTGGATGTGAGCCAAGTAATGGCAGGCCCATACTGCTGTATGTTGCTTGCTGATTTAGGTGCCGATGTAATCAAAATTGAACCGCCTGGCACTGGAGATCAAACTCGGGGGGCGATGGGATTCAAGATGAAGGGTTCGGACAGCATGGGCTTTCTGAATATGAATCGCAACAAACGCAGTGTTACCCTCAACCTCAAAAGCAAAGCAGGTAAAGAGGTCTTCTTTCGCCTAGTTAAAACGGCTGATATCCTGGTTGAAAACTATCGTCCTGGTGTAATGAAAAAGCTGGGAATTGATTACCCCACTCTCAAGAACATTAACCCCGGACTCGTTTATGCCAGCATCTCGGGATTCGGACAAACAGGGCCATGGGCCAACAGGCCGGGTTTTGACCTAATGGCCCAGGCAATGTCAGGGGTAATGAGCGTCACTGGCTATCCCGATGGTCCGCCTGTCAAAGCGGGCGTACCTGTTGCCGATATCGGCTGTGCTCTTTTCGCCGTTTATGGCATTTTATCTGCCTATATTGGCAAAACCAAATCTGGCGAAGGTCAATTTATAGACGCCTCTTTATTTGATTCTGCCCTTGCATTTTCCATCTGGGATACCGCTCAATACTGGGGAACTGGTATTGAGCCATACAAGCTTGGCACTGCAAACCATATGAGCGCACCATATCAGGCCATGCGGGCCTCCAACGGTTATTTTGTAATGGGTGCTACCAATCAGAAACTCTGGGCTTTACTGTGTGACAAAATCAATCGAAATGAATTGGTTGAAGACGATCGTTTTAAGACAAATCCCTTGCGTTTAGCCAATCGAGAAGAATTGGCGGAGGAGCTAGAAAAATCCTTTATTACCAAAACCAGTGAAGAATGGGTTGATCTGCTGTTATCTGGAGGTATTCCTGCTGGCCCTATCAATACCTACCCAGAAGCATTTAATAGCGAACATGGCAAGCATCGTCAGATGCGCATGGAAATTGATCATCCTGTAGAGGGAAAAATCCCTAACATTGGATTCGCTGTCAAACTGTCTGGCACGCCTCAGCAAATCCAAAGACACCCTCCGCTGTTAGGTGAACATACGAATGAGCTTCTTGCTGAACTAGGCTTTATTGACGATGAATTTAAGAAACTAGCTGAAGGCGGCGCCTTTCAACCCTAATCAGCGCACCCCTTCACACCTTTGCACCTCAATAACCGCTAACCACCTTCAATTCAAGACCCAAAGAAACCACATTATTAGAGTACAAAACCGCCCGAAGGCGGCTTAGGTGTTCCTGGTGGAAGTTGTACGCGAATGGTTTCCCAATCAGGAACTTGCTCCGCAGTAGCTTTGTAATTGGTTTCTTTTACAAATTGTGCGAATTGATCATTAGTGACATGAGTTGTATCCATCCAAAATCCAGCTACCCTCACTTTATGAGTAGGCTTCTCATTGGCTTGCGCTTTTTTATGATCACTACCCATCAAAAATTCACCACCAGGAATCCATGCCATTCCTTTAGGACCGTTAATTCCATCACCAAGACGAATTTCTGGAATGACTTGCTGAGGCTTTGAAAAGAAATTGCTCCAAGCTAATAAGGCGCCTAAAACTAAAGTAGCAAGAACTGCAATCAATAACACGCGACTCTGTATATTCTTCATCTTGCTACTTTCCTAGTGGAATGCTGATGGTGGCAATAGTTGCATACCCCTCCACTCGATTTTGTGCCCAAAATTCTTTATAGGCTCGTAAATTGATATAAGCCTGATTTTTGCCAAGATTGAATAGGTATCCAATTTGTGGTCCGACCGCTGCTATGCGAGATTTGAAAGCACCGACCCTATCTCCACTTCCTGAGTCAGCGGTGAACTGGTAATAGCCGTATCCTGCAATACCCACTTGCCAGTTTTGTGACACAAATTGCGATACAGACCAGTCAAGATGGGAATCAATTCCGTTCTGGTAATTAGTTTGATTATTCATCCAGTTATAAGTAGCGCCCAGCACTCCAGAAAATTCTAGCCCTGTAGTGTTATTAAGGTAGGTGTAGCCACCACCGGCATCCATTGCAGCGTGGCCAATGCCAATAGCAGCAAGACTCGTTGGGCTATACGTACCCACTGGAATATCGCC
>CAIKFU010000058.1 GCA_903826775.1 uncultured beta proteobacterium
GGCCTGGTAGCTCAGTCGGTAGAGCAGAGGACTGAAAATCCTTGTGTCGGTGGTTCGATTCCGCCCCGGGCCACCAAGACTTAACCTGAAGCACCCTAGCCGAATGGCTGGGGTGTTTTCTTTTGTAGCTACGCAACTGTATTTCTACGCTAGTTACGCTGTGAAAACCTTTTACTCTGTGTGTACCCGTGCATAAAGTTAGAAGTCTTCAGTAACCTACCTTTAACCTCGGACTATCAAATAAAGCAACACTAGCAAACCTTAACTATGCGCCGCCTTCAAGCGTCCATTTAAGGGAGGGGGTGAATTCTGGTGGTTTTATCATTTGCGGGTCTCCCTTAAAATGTTTCTCATATGACAAGAGAAGAGAGCTTTTACCAAATTGCGAAAGAGTTGGGTTATCGCTTTGATGGAGAAATCCAGGTAGGGGGTAATTACGCCCCTTTGGTTCAGCATCAAAGTACGATTTTTATTAGCGGTCAAATCCCCCGTGTTGGGAGTGAAGTGGTTATTCAGGGCGCATTAGGCGCAGATGTGCCGCTTGAGGCTGGGCAGAAGGCCGCAAAAATTTGCGTAATGCGAGCCGTTGCTCTGTTGCTTAAGCATTTGGGCTCATTAGATCGAGTTCAGAAAATCTTGCGAATCTCTGCCTATATCCAATCTTCAGTTGGCTTCACTCAACATAGCGAAGTTTCAGACGGAGCTTCTGAAGTGCTGTATTCAATCTTTGGAGAAGCGGGAGTTCATTCCAGAACATCAGTTGGCGTATTTCAGTTACCTAAGAATGCAGCTGTAGAAATTGATTTTGTGGTGGCCGTGGATTAGCATCCTAGGCCCTGGCCAATTCTGTTTCAGCCGTCAAGAAGATCTAAAACCACCTTGGGGTATAGTTTGTTGATACCACTTATATGATGAAGAAAAATGTGAATATAAAACTCTTCTCGGTCATCTTAGCTCTGTTCTGTATGAGGTCATTTGGGGCACCGAATTCGATTGACATGCCAGATCTAACCACAGCTAGATTGAATCCAGAATGTAGTAGGTTATTAGCAGGCAAAATGCAAGATGCGAGTTTTTATCAAGGATTATGTGTCGGAATAATCATGGGGGCCGAAGATAATGCCCATTATGATAAAAAAATCTGCGTTCCCAATAATATGGGTATTAAGGATAGGTTGATGGTTGTAAAGAATTATGTTGATACTCAGCCAAAGAGAATGAGTGAGGCATATGCCTCTTTAGTTTTTGATGCTCTAGTCCAAAAGTGGCCGTGCTCGCCTAAGTAGAATTAAGAATCCTGGGCCCTGGTCGGTTCCGCCCCGGCCCACCAAGACACAATGCAACCCAACTGATCCTGTCGGTTGGGGGTTTTCAGCGTTACTTTAAATAACGATGGGGTAGTCGTATGGGATTAGAATTTGAACGCTACCACATCCTATAAAAGGTGCTATACATGCGTAAGATTTTATTTATTGGACTCTTATCTATTTTGGCATTTAGCCAGCCTAGTATGGCCGAGAAAGAGAAATGGGTTACTTCTTGGGTTGGTTCGGTTCAGGGCCCTTACCCGGTCGGCAATCCATCTGCCCAGCCAAATCTCAGTACTGTATTTCCTTCCGCAGATATGGGCGCCAATAATCAATCTTTTCGGCTTATAGTTCGACCAGATATATGGGGTAGTCGCACCAGAATTCGTCTTTCAAATGCATTAGGAACAAAACCCATCACATTCGAAAATGTTTATGTTGGCTTGCAGCTCGGTAGTGCAGAAATTGTGCGTGGAACCAATCTCCCAGTTACCTTTGAAGGAAAGAAAATAGTCACCATTCAGCCAGGTCAGTTTGCTTGGAGTGATGCGGTGAGCCTTGCCTATGTTCAGAAAATGGGAAATAAAAATTTAGAGGGCCGTAATTTAGCTGTCAGTTTTTATATCCCAAATGCTAGCGGACCTATGACTTGGCATGCTAAAGCCTTAACCACTTCTTATATCACTGCGCCAAATGCAGGTTCAAAAACAAGCGATGAGGCAGAGGCTGCATTTCCATTTGCCACTGCATCTTGGTTCTTTTTGGATGCACTAGATATGTTTGCGCCAGTTTCAACCAAAGTTATTATGGGATTTGGAGATTCAATTACCGATGGGACCGCATCTACGATGAATGGAGACGATCGTTGGCCAGATGTATTGTCACGTAGAATCCATAAAGTATTTGGCAGTAAGGTGGTGGTTCTTAATGCTGGCATCGGGGGCAATCAAATTGCTGGTCCCGCAGAATATTCTCCAGCAAAACCATTTGCTGGTGGACCGTCTTCTGGCATGCGTCTCGATAGAGATGTCTTCAGCCTTTCTGGCTTGACAACGGTTATTTGGCTCGAAGGTATAAACGATTTTAGTAAAAACGGTAATGCCAGTACTCAAGCAGTGATAGATGCGATGACTGATGGAGTGCGCCGTATGAATGCCGCTGGGATTAGTGTGATTGGGGCTACGGTTACTTCTGCACTTGGAAGCACAAGTGCTGCTCATGGATTTCAGGAGCAAGATGATAAGCGGAAGATCCTAAACCAATTTATTAGAACCTCGCCAATTTTTTCAAGCTACATTGATTTTGATGCAGTGATTTTAGACCCGGCGACCGGTCAAATGAAGCCAGAATTTGTACCTGAGAGCACCACTGGCGGGGCGGGTGATAAATTACATCCCAATCGGGTTGGTTATCAGGCTATGGGGAATGCTATTAATCTACAGCAGGTAATGTCCGCTAAATAGATTGAAGCTAAAACAAACCAATCTTCGGGGGCTTTTTCATTTTAGGCATTCAGATAGAATTTACGAATGAAAATCCATACAAATCCGGTCACTTGGTTTGAAATCTATGTTGAAGACTTAGCAAGAGCTAAGACTTTTTATGAAGAGGTCTTTGGTTGTTCTCTAGTTTCAGAAAAAACGGATGGAAGCTTTGAGGCTTATCGCTTTCCCGGTGGAATCCCTGGAAATGGAGCCATGGGCTCTTTGATAAAGCATCCGATGCGCAAACCATCACAGGAAGGAACAATGGTTTACTTCCATTGTGATGATTGCCAAACTCAGTCAGAACTTGCCAAGAAGAATGGCGGTCAAGTATTCAAAGCAAAGTGGGGCATTGGTGAAGATGGATTTATTGCCATCATTGGGGATACCGAAGGTAATGCCATTGGTATTCATTCATTTAAGTAAGGGCGGGGTTCGCGTCCTGGGTCCTGATCGATTCCGCCCCGGGCCACCAGGAAATACCAAAACCACCCTTTGACATGACCCACAAAACTTGGATAGTTGAGTTAGGTGGTTTTTTCATAACAACCATTCGGATATTCTCATTTTATTGCTATGACATTTAAGCTAATGGGAAATCCAAAAGGTTTGGATTCGCTCGTATCACTAAACAATCCAAATGACTCTACGCGAGTGGCATTGCTAAATCCAGTCAGCTTTAAAAAATCAAATAAAAAAAGCTGGTTCCATCCAAAAAAATGAAAATCATGGGCATCTATTTGTCCCCCAAAGATAATTCTCATTAAATGAAATTTCATATCTGGAGATGCCGTTGGATTAATGAATGCATGACAAAGAATATCCAAATCAGGAACAGAGAGATAAAATTTACCGCCAGGTTTCAATATTCGTTTGATTTCATTAAGAGTGCCTAAAACTTTAGCTTGTGGAATATGCTCCAAAACATGACTCGCATAAACCTCTGCAATACTGTCGTCTTTAAACATGCTTAAGTCACTAATATCCCCAATAAAGTCAACGCCAGATTTTTGGGTAATATTAAGGATTTTCCAACCCTCTTTAATCGTTTCTCCGCCAATATGCAGTTTCATGATGACCGCCTAAATAGTGATGGGTGAAGATTATCACCGGATACGAATTGCAGGTGAAAAATTACTGGTGAATATAAGTGGATTAATTCCACGCGTAGGCTGACGTTGTTATCCGGAGTGCTGTAGGCAGCGATGTATAGCTACTCTGAGCCCATAAAAACAATGAAATTTGAAGAATTAATCCCCCAAAGGAGGTTGCCAGTTGGGGGTATGAAGGCTTAATCGGATTTAATATGATTTTCAGTTATTAATTTAGTGTAGCGATTATTTTCTGATGCCAAAAATACTTTAAATTCTTCAGGGCTCATAGCTTGAGCTTGAACGCCCATGCCCGCAAATCTTTCCTTAATTTCAGGGGTGTTCATAATAGTTACCAAAGAGGAATAGTATTTGTCTTGGATGTCCTTTGGCGTACCTGTAGGCAAATAAATTCCCCACCAAGATAATGCTATAAAACCCGGCAGACCAGCTTCAGAAAAGGTTGGCACTCCAGGAACCAAAGAAGTTCTCGAGCCACTAGTAATTGCTAATGGCCGCAATTTTCCAGATTTAATGTGCTCAGCTGCAGGCAATGCATCGGAGACAATAAAATCAATTTGTCCGGCCATTAGATCAATTAAAGCCAAACCACCGCCTTTATAAGGAACGTGAACCATTTGCACATTAGCTTCGCGCATGATCATTTCAGTAGCAATATGCGACATACTGCCTGCACCACTAGTGCCAAAATTTAATGAATTGGGTTTTGCTTTTGCCGCAGTCAATAGGTCTTGTAATGACTTATAGGGGGAGTTCGCAGGTACAACCAATACGTTAGGTCCAGACGCAATGAGGGAAATCGGAATAAAGTCCTTTTCCATGTTGTAGCTCACTTTGCTCATTAGTGGGTTAACCAATGCGGGACCAAAGTTCGCTAAAACAAAGAAGTACCCATCTGCAGGTTGACGAGCAGCAAAATCCATTCCAATAGAGCCCGCTGCCCCGGGCCTATTGTCAACAATAACTGGTTGACCCCAAATTTCATTTAATTTTTTTGCCATTAATCGGGCCATTAAATCAGAGCTACCGCCTGGGGGGTAGGTTACGATTAAGCGGACCGGTTTCGATGGAAAGTTCTGGGCAAAGGCTATCGAAGAAAAGGTGGTGGGAAAAATTGCAAAAAGAATAAAGATGCATTTGATTAGATGAAACCGATAAATCTTGATCATGAAACTGTCTCCGTGATTGCAGCTTTATAAATGACGCCGCTTATATAAGAATTATTTAAGCATAAATACTAACGCTATCTGATGCAAAGTAATAGTAAAAGTGCTTACTTGAGGCCTAAATTTGTAAAACAAGGGAAATCTGGTTAATAAATTCGATCACTAGGATTAGTCAAAATACTTTTTGGCAATAATTAAGGCGGATTGCTAGCCGATTCGTAATTATTTAATAATATTTAAGATATCTTTAAATCGAGAAGTTTTGGAACTTCTTAACCATTCAAAAGCAACCATTTCCAGCGTTGCTATTGAAATGCCTGCGCTGTGCATGCGATTGCATGCTGAGGCAATTTGCCTGGACTCCCGAGATCCAATGCAATCTTCAACTACAAACACCTCAAGATTTTTATTTAACAGTCCAAATGCAGTTTGAAGCACGCAAATATGGGCTTCGCAACCAATTAGAATAACTTGATTGCGTAAGTTATCAAGTTGGTGGATCAGCCCATCCTCACAGGCGTTAAAGTGGACTTTTGAAATTGTTGTAGAGCAGAATGACCGAATAGAGTCTAAATTTTGCCCTAGAGACTGTGAATTTTGTTCGGTTCCGATGATGGGAATATGGAGTAAGGTAGCTATATTCGCCAATCGAATGCACTGAGACACGACTAGTTCATGATTGTGAATTGCTGGCATGAGTCTTTTCTGTGAATCAATCACCACCAATGTAGAGCGGTCTGCGGATATCAACATGCTTAGCTTTTCACCCATCTATATGATTTAATATTTAACGTAAACCAGTAAACACGATCGCATTAGTTTATTGATTGGGGATGCATTGACTGCTTTTTGCTTTAATACGAACTAAAAAGACGTATAAATATGCAATATTCCTTTGAGCAATCATAACGTAGAATATTTTCATGACAAACTTCAATCAACTTCCAGCAGATCTTCCAATTCCGCATGACGATGGATCAACAGGTCATCTAATAGGTATGAGGTTACCCAACATCTCCTTACAAGCTACAAATGGAAAGGCGATTAACTTGGAAGGCATAAAAGGCAGGGTGGTCATCTACTGCTATCCGATGACAGGGCAGCCGAATGTAGCGCTACCCGATGGTTGGGATCAAATTCCTGGTGCAAGAGGATGTACCCCACAAAGTTGTTCATTTAGAGATCATTTCCAAGAGCTTCAAGCGCTTGGTGCTGAAGTAATTGGCTTAAGCGTTCAATCGAGCGAATACCAAAAAGAAATGGCTGATAGACTTCATTTGCCATTTCCAGTTTTAAGCGATGTGAACCATGAATTTCAGAATGCGCTGAATATCCCTATATTTGTTGCGGCTGGAATGACCTTGTTAAAGAGGGTTACCTTAATTGCCAATAATGGAGTAATTGAAGCTGTTCACTATCCAATTTTTCCAAGTGATAGCGACCCGGATTGGGTCATTGAGTATTTGAAACGGCATTAAAGAGCAAATTCTTAGGTCTTGGGGAGTTTAGATTTATGCAGGGTAAAAATACTGTGATGAGAATCATTAAATGTATTTTATATGCATGGGTATTAATGGCTTTTCCTGTTAAGGCTCAGATATTTAATGTGCCTTATAAGGACGATGCGCCAACTAGAACACTTTTAATACCCGCCAAGGATGCTAAAGCGGTTGTTTTGCTGTATCCAGGAGGCGGAGGGGTTTTACGTCTAAAAGACGACGGATCAACGGCAAATACGCATACCTTTGTAAGGTCTAAAGATGAGTGGACAAAGTTTGGAATAGTCGCGGTATTGGTTGATACCCCATATGGTTTGGGCGATGGAAGAGGCCATTCAAGATCGACGCGAGATCATCAACAACGAATAAAAAATGTAGTCAGCTATTACAAAGAAAAATTCAATTTACCCATTTGGTTATTTGGACACAGCATGGGAACGGTTAGCGTTTCTGAGTTTGCTAATGGAGGTCGGGATCAATTTCAGATGATTGACGGAGTCATTATTGCTGGGACCTATAGAACGGTTGCAATGGATGGGGATGGAAAATTGCCAGTATTAGCAATGCATCATGCCCAAGATGGTTGTGTAAGTACGCCAATATCGGCTTCTGAATCAGTCATTAATGCCAGACCAAAAGACTCCAGAGCCCAATTAATATTGATTGATGGCGGGGTGAGTGTAGGGGATGTTTGCGGGGCAATGGCTTATCACGGGTTTAATCAAAAAGAGGAAGAGTTGGTCAAAGACGCCGCTGGGTTTATTTTAAATAAATAGCATCTTAATTGTGTAAGAGGGCATTCCATTATTTCATTGGTAAAGTAACTATTAGATTCGGGTCTACGGCTCTGATCCGTTCGTCGATGTAATAGCCGCCATATTCTGTATAGCGAAGATATACGCGAAGGCAATTTTTACATTGGTAGACATCGCAGCGGTTATAGGGATGAAAGTCAATTGCAATTGGCGCATCGGAGGACCATAGTTGCGTCCCATTAGGGTGATATTCTTCCCAACTCTTTTCTTCATCATTTGATCGTAACGTGCCAATTAATGCCAATGAATCGCTATTGAAAGAGTAGGGCAGTGATTCCCACCCAGAGCAAATAAGCGATCTACATTCAGAACACTCATCTAGTGGGTTGGTGGATTTAGCCAAGGTCAGAAGCGCTTCCGTATTTAGTTGGTTTGGCATGAAGTTATAAGGGAAAAGGCGGAAAGAGCATTGGAGATTGAAATTTATGGGTAATATAAGGCTTTAAGTCGAGGTTATATTCTATTGGTATTTGTATTGTAATTTCGGTGCGTTAAGCAAGTTGGCTTATTAGCCATTTCAATGATTAATAGCAAGCATTCACTATTTGCAGTTCGTGGGATTAAAAATAATATGATTTCTGAGCATGCATATTTCTAAATCGAATCTGATTATCTATTTGGTTGCCACTACGTTCTTTATGGAGAATTTGGATGGGACAGTCATTGCTACAGCTTTGCCTGAAATGGGGAATGACTTTGGTGTTAATGCGGTAGATGTAAGTATTGGCATGACAGCCTATTTATTAACTTTGGCAATCTTAATTCCCATCAGCGGCTGGTTAGCCGATCGTTTTGGTTCCAGAGCAATTTTTACAACGGCCATAGCGATCTTTACTTTGGCGTCAATAATGTGTGGCTTAAGCACCAATTTATGGTTTTTTACTGCCGCGCGTATTTTGCAGGGAATTGGAGGGGCTTTAATGGTCCCTGTTGGAAGAGCTACAGTTTTGCGAAGCACTAATAAAGAAAATTTAATCAATGCAATTTCCTTAATCACATGGCCTGGATTGGTTGCCCCAGTGGTAGGCCCTGCAATTGGTGGCTTTCTCACTACTTATGCAAGTTGGCGATGGATATTTTTTCTTAATGTGCCACTGGGAATTGTAGGAATTGCGTTTAGTCTGTGGCTTCTAAAGAATGATCAAGCTATTGAGAAAAAGCCTTTTGATACATTGGGTTTTATTTTATCGGGCATAACCATTTCTGGATTGATGTATACCTTTGAGGTAGGACGGCATTTAACTGGAAGTTATATCGAGGCTTGCATCGTCTGGGGCGTCAGTTCAATTTTCGGCCTGTTAACTTTTTTTCATTTACAGCGAAGTCCCCATCCATTAATAGATCTATCGCTTTTACAAATACCCACACTAAGTGCATCAGTGTGGGCTGGATCAATCTTCAGAATTGTTTTGACAGCAGTCCCGTTTCTCTCGCCGTTATTATTTCAATTGGGGTTTGGCCTAGATCCGTTTGATTCAGGTTTATTGGTTTTAAGTATCTTTGTAGGTAATTTAGCAATGAAGTCAATTACAACGCCGATTTTGAATCGCTATGGATTTCGCAACGTAATGCTGCTTAACGGTGGGTTAATAGTCCTATCAATTTATTCATGCAGTTTAATTTCGCCGGCACTGTCTTTTAGTTTGATTGTGGTTACTTTATTTTTTAATGGGGCAGTTAGATCTCTGCAATTTACCTCTTTGAATGTAATCGGTTTTTCAGATGTCCCTAAATCTAAAATGAATTCTGCTTCATCGATGATCAGCACGGTTATGCAACTTAGTAATGCATTGGGAATAGCGTTCGGCTCACTTGCATTAAGTATTTCAGTGTTTATAAGAAATGGCGCTATTGGCAGCCCGAGTATCGCTGATTTTCATTCAGCCTTTTTGTATTTAGCAGCATTAGCGGTGGTTGGTATTTTATTGCTAATGAGGTTAGATTCTGATGCTGGTTCCCTGCTGAGAAAATCACCAGTTAATTTAAAAGTAGGAAATAAAAGGGGTTGAAATGTTAAAACTTAGGAGGTCCGAAGAACGTGGTTACGCTGATCACGGGTGGCTAAAAAGTCATCATTCATTTTCGTTCGCCGGCTATTATGATCCTAATCATATGGGATGGGGAAACCTGCGGGTGATTAATGAGGACCGAATTGAGCCAGGGGCTGGTTTTGGTAAGCACAGCCATCGTAATATGGAGATCATTAGTTATGTTCTTTCAGGTGAGCTTGCCCATCAAGATAGTATGAGTAACATAAAAGGGATTCCACCGGGGGATGTTCAGAGAATGAGTGCTGGAACAGGCGTGACGCATAGCGAGTTTAATCACGACAAAAATGAATTTACCCATTTTTTGCAGATTTGGATTGAACCCAATATTCAGGAAATCAAGCCAGGATATGAACAAAAGACGATTCCTGTGGCAGAAAAACGAGGGCTTTTACGCATTGTTGCCTCACCAACCGGGGAGGAAGGGTCAGTACAAATCCACGCAGACGCTAAACTGTATGCCGGATTATTTAATGGTCAAGAAAAAGCGGCTTTAATTTTGGATCCAAATCGAAAGGCCTATGTGCACGTGATTAAAGGCCAATTATTGGTCAATGACCAAGAATTGAATGCTGGCGATGCGCTTTTGCTAGAACAGGAAACACAGCTTAATATCTGTAATGGCAAGGATGCAGAGGTGCTCGTGTTTGATTTAGCTGCACAATAGCAATATGCGTACATTAGAAAACACCATCCAAATCGTGAGTTGCCGTTTGCCGACCGAATATGGTGAATTTGATTTACATGCGTTAATTGACTCTGAATTGGGTGAGGAGCATGTAGCATTAACGATGGGTAATGTAAGCGACGGGTTGCCAGTATTAGCAAGATTGCATTCGGAATGTTTGACGGGCGATGCGTTTCATAGTTTGCGGTGTGATTGTGGGGCACAGTTGCAATTTGCCATGCAAGCAATTGCAAAAGAGGGTCGCGGCGTTATTGTTTACCTTCGACAAGAAGGCCGAGGAATCGGCCTGGTAAATAAAATCCGTTCATATGCTTTGCAAGAGAACGGCGCAGATACTGTTGAAGCAAATCACTTATTGGGGTTTGCTGATGATTTAAGAAAATACGATGGGGCCAAATTTTTGCTTGATGCATTGGGAGTTTCGGCCGTTAAATTAATGACGAATAATCCAAAAAAGATTGATGCTTTAAGAGAGTTGGGAATTTCTGTTATTGAGAGAATTCCGCTGCACGTTGGTAAAACTGCCCACAATCAAAAGTATTTAGCTACAAAAGAAGAAAAGATGGGGCATATCTAAAGCTGCTAAAGCATTTCTTTAGAAGGGTGCTACATCCATGCTTGTAATTAGCTTGATATTCACAGCGCCTTGCAGCCAAAAATAGCAGGAATAGGTGAAATACTGTAATCTACCCGTGGTAGTCCCTTTTTTATTAACTTAAGGGTTGGGTTTCCTAACCCCTGACGAACTTGAGGATCATAGGTATGCAAAAAATTATTAAATTTTTCACGGCGCTAATTTTGGGTTTTTCCTTGGTAAATGGAAGCGCATTTGCTGCAGATGCAGCCAAGCAACCATCTGGTACGGTATCAATCAACGAGACGCAACTTGCGCTTATTGTAGGGGGTAGTTTCGGGGGTGGTGAGTTGACGTATAAGGGTAAAAAATATCCATTTAAGGTCAGTGGGTTTAGTCTTGGAGCCAATATTGGCGCCTCTAAATTAGCTGCTGCTGGTGAGGTTTATGATCTTGCAGATATTTCAAAGTTTGCTGGTACTTTTACTAAGCTAGAGAGTAGCATTACTTTAGGTGGCGGAGTAGGCGGTACCGTTCTAAAAAATGAAAACGGCGTAATTATGCGGTTAAAGAGCACGTCTGAAGGTTTGCAGTTAAATCTTAGCGCAAGCGGTGTTACCGTTAAATTAGATAAATAGGCGCTATCCGAATTGTAGTTGTAGGACTTTTAGAAAAAAAGCCGCCACTTGGCGGCTTTTTTGATTTTTCAATTCGCAACTCCCAAGGTCTTGAAAAATTACAGAAAGTGTATGCATTTCCTTGTAATAAAAATGGGTATTCTAAAGATGCCATTATGGGGTTTGGTGGATTATTGGAGGTTGAAATGAGATTGTTGTCCCTAGTTCAAGAAAAATTTTACAGAGCCCTTTCCTATATTGCTGTCATTATTTTGATGGGAATATCAACAATATCCCAAGCTCAATCTAGCGATACTGTTCGTATCAGGGGTTTAATTGAAAAAATACAAGACAATGCTATTTATATAAAGGATCGGGGTGGTGAGACGGTTCGACTAGCGATGCCAGAGGGTTTAAACATTCGCGAGGTTTACCCCATCAATATCGCCGACATACAACAAAATTCGTATATTGGTACAACAGCCCTGCCGGATAGTAATAATAGATTGGTTGCACTTGAAGTACATGTATTCCCCGAGGCGATGCGAGGAACGGGTGAGGGGCATCGCCCTTGGGATTTACAACCAGGCAGTTCTATGACCAACGCTACAGTTGCTAGCGTTGTTAGCATTGGTAAATCCCGTGAAATACAGCTTAAATATAAAGATGGTGAAAAGACAATCTTTGTGCCTGAATCAGCATCGATTGTTACTTATAGGCAGGGTAGTTTAGATCTATTGATTCCTGGTGCTCAGGCGATAGTAGTTGCATCAGAAAAAAATGGTGTGCCAACAGCATTGACTGTAACGGCAGGTAAAAACGGATTTAAGCCGCCCATGTAAATTTGGGCTGAATGTTTAACGTTCCTTTAGCGAGGTTATTTATTCAGAATAATAGCAATAGAGATTTTGTATTTGGATAATTAGAATTAGATGTGACGTCATCTACAATTACGAATGATCTATTTCCTATTAAGGGTTTTTAGCTCGCTTCCCCTGGCAGTCATGCAGATATTGGGCGCGACTATCGGGCTCATCACCTACTTAAGCTCAGCTCGATATCGGGGCCTTTTAAATCACAATCTATCGGTTGCTGCTAAGAAATATGGGTTTACTCCAGCGCAATGGAGCTCAGCCATGGCGGCGGGAATGACTTTTGCTGATACCTTATGGATTTGGCAACATCCCAAAAAATCATTAGAAATATCCCATTTGGATAATTCAGAGGAGATCACTTCATTGATTGAGGGTCGACAAGGGCTGATAGTTTTGGCACCTCATTTAGGTGGCTTTGAAATTATTCCACGAGTTTTCTCTCAAAAAATAAATGCGACAGTAATGTATAAGCCAGCTCGTATATCGTGGCTAAATTCATTAATGATTAAATGCCGAAAGCATCCAAATATGCACTTTGTCCCCGCAAGTCTAGATGGGGTTAGAAAAATTAAGCGAGCTTTAAAAAATGGTGAGGTCGTAGGGATTCTTGCAGATCAGGTGCCCAGTGTTGGAGATGGAGTCTGGGCAAAATTTTTCAATCAGTTTGCCTACACTAGTACTTTTCCAATAAAGTTAACTCGCCTTAATAAGGTTTCTACTATATTTGTTTCAGCGGAGCGGCGGGGTTTGGGAAAAGGCTGGACTATCAAAAGTAAGCTGATGAAGCAACCATTCCCGGATGATTCGGTTGAGGCCGCAACAGTCATGAATGAATTTTTTGAAGAAATGATTATGTTGCAACCAAGCCAGTACATGTGGTCTTACAACCGATATAAGAGACCGACTGGCGCCGAATTGGCTCCAATGGAATGATTCTAGATATCAAGTAAGTCAAAGTAATATGTTTGGCTTCCAAATTCGGGAGGAGAAGTATAGGAAATTTTACCTAAGCTTTTCCAAGGAATTGGAAATTTAAAATTTGGCCCATCATAAACGAATGTATGAAATTCACCATTTTCCCCACAAGGGTCAACGGATTTTGGGAGGCTGGCAATAAACTTCTCATTAAATTCTGTCCCAACATATGATTCATCTAAAAATCTACCATCAACGCATACAACCCTGGCTTTAAAGCCAAGATTTAAAAACTCATTTACTAGCAATAGGCGATTTTCATTCCAAAGTGGTAAATGGGCTTTTAACCCTGCTTTAGCGCAGACCATTTCTTCCCAATCTTTATGGGCTTGCAGGTCGATATCACCAAAAACAATTTGCGTAATACCAAGCTTGGTCAAGCTTACTAAGGCTGATATAAAACACTGCTCGTAATCTCTCCAAGTGGTGGAAATAAAATAATTTCGCAATCCTAATGAATCTGCTTGTGTATTGAGTAGTCGTTTTGAAACGCCGTGTGATCTTGCTTTTAAGCCAGTTTCATCAAGAGCAATAATTAACCCGAAGACGTTTTGAAATTGCTGAGTCCTCCATAAGGCCAAGCAAGAGTCTTTGCCGCCACTCCAGGAAAC